>JAIXNB010000041.1 GCA_020697515.1 Nanobdellota archaeon | reverse complement strand
TTATCAAATCCTTCGTATAGAACGTATTCAGGCTTGTATTTTTTGATTATTTTAGCGATTTCATAAGCTTGTTTCAAATCTGTATGGGTTTCCCCTATTAGTATAACGTCTAAAGTTTTTTCTGTCATATCTACTATATAGTAGTTACAACTTAAAAATTTTCCTGAATAGTTTAAAGTAAGATATAAATTATAAAAAATAATGCCGCAAATATTTATCTAAAATTCTCAGTAGAGATGGTCGTTGTCTAATCCCTAAATGGTAATCTTTTAATATAACCGCATTGTTTACATCTTAGAATTATTTTTCCATTCCTTATTCTTATACTGATAGTCCTTCCAATAACCCATGGTATGAAACATCTTCTGCAGAACCTACTTCTTATGTTTTGAGGTATACATACTTGTGCCTTTTGCTTTATTCTCCATAGGAGAAAAATATATCTCCTGGAGAGTTCTAGATTTTGAGTATACGATTTAAGAGCTTTCTTATACAAAATATTAATGCGTTTGAGTGCTAGCTTTTTAATACGTCTCATAAAAACACTTCAATGTCTTTCTTTTCTTTTGTATGTAAATTCTCTACATAAAATATGATCTTCCCTTCTTTTTCTGGCAAGACCAAACGAGGCAATGGTATCTCTATGGTTTTCCTTCTGTATTTATCTACAGATATAATGACTGGAATGTCTACATCTAGAAACATCTTTATCCTTAGATGGTTAATTTGGTTCTTTACATCTATCTTCTTCACACCAATTTTGAACTCCCTTATATGTGGTGAATGATTCTTTATTGTCACTATCAATTTCCTATCATACTTAATATGGTCCTCTGGCACAATTGTATATTCAACATCCCACCATTCCTTTAACTCTATCATTTGTATAATGGTAGGTTCCCAGTAATTTTATCTATTTTCCCTTCTAGATCGGGACCTATCCCTATACAAGTTATAGTTCCAGGCACTATTTCAGTTAGGCCAGCGTCTCTTACCAAACAGACATTCAGATTTTCACTTTTTGCCAGTTGATAGTATTTAAGTAGCTCTTCCAAGTTTTTGACAGCTAATACTACTTTTTTTCCCCCCTCTTTTCTCCATTGCTCAACAATCTCATTTTTAGATGATAATACACACTCTACTGCGGCATGCGCTACTTGAACTGCTAGTTTTCCACAAGATATCTTCAAGTCTCTCCTAACTAATACAACGAGTTTATATTTCATAAATAACACTTTGTTTCCTCCATTAATATCCTATATTTATTTCGACTTCTTTTTTTAGTATATTGCGGATTGCATTAGGATTGTTTTTGATATGATTTTCTACTGCCTTGAAGAGAGAGGTTGTCAGTTGTAAGCTATATAATTTTCTAAAAATTTTATTAACAACTGTTTAAAAACTATACTAACTGTAGATCCAGAACAGGCAGCAGATATCAGAACTCATTATATATATCTAACGACCCTTTCATCCTATATCACGAGACAAGTAGGCAGTAGTTCTCCTATTGGATAACGTTTATTCTTTAAATTAGGGAGTAGAATTAGTATAGCAATATTATCAAGGTAGTAATCAATATTAATATTGGTATTTTGGCCGGATCGTCTACCACCATTATATTAAGTGGTCCTACTGTATTAAATATCTCTAAGTTAACCTCTATAGTGTCTTTTACAGGTGATCCAAGCTTTGTATCTGTTGCATTCGCAATTATCTTTAAAGTACATCTTCCTATTCTCAACGGGGATATAGTTATTTTAAAAGCAATCTTATCACCAATATTTAAGTTCCCCAAACTAACTGGAAATGTTATCTCTCTATTTCCATTTACAGTTACCTCCACATACTCTTCACAGCCTTCTCTCCATAGATAAACATCCTTCAAATCCGATGTCCCAGTATTAATAATCCTTAGTATATATGTATGAAGAGAAGATACATCAATTGATACAAAAGTTCCTATATGCGGGTACATCTCTAAAGTTATCTTGGGATTGCTAACATAATACCTATATACCTTTTCATTTATATTACCTACTAAATCTACTGCATAAATTTCCAGAGTACACTCATTTTTACACAAATCTTTAGATAATACAACACTTTTAGTACTATTTTTATAACAATACCACTCTTCCCGATAGTCTATCTCCAAAATCCTGTATCCACAAAGGTATAGACAATTATCATCTTTATATTCTATTTTTAATATTGTGGGTAGTTGAATATAACTGTTATTAGGTATACTCGTATATATTTCTGGGGAATGTCTATCGATGAGGTGTAAAAATATAGTATATCTTCCATTTTTTCCTTGTATATGGGTGTTGGTATGGTGATATAACCCCAAAATAGGAATGCTATCTCTAGGTATTCTATGTTTTGAGTAATTATTGATAACATCGATAACTTTTGAGAACCTTTTATCTAAACAAACTGGTATTGTTGTAGGAATTATACTGATATGTGAATTCACTTCGTTATACAGATAAAATAATATTTTATTTTCAGGAGAACACCGAGTTGTTACATTTATTGGGATGATATATTTATTTGTATTTATGTAACACATATAATAAAAGCTAGATGGTTGATTACAAATAGAAGCGTGAGTATTCCTTAGATTATCATCATATATGCCTATAATACACCCATCTTTCCTATATTTTGAGACTTCACATACTATTTTTTGTTCAGAGGAGATTGGTGTTAATAGAAGCAATAACATAATCACTAGAGCCGCCTTACACATAGATAAAAGTTATATTTTTGTTTTTTATAATTTTAAAAATGGATAAAAGACCGAATTTTAAGAAAATTGAAGAGAAATGGACAAAGCTATGGAACAAAGACCTACAGAGGTTGTTTAAGTTTGATATTAACAAAAAAGGAAATGTCTACATAATAGATAGTCCTCCACCATTCACGTCTGGGGATGCCCATATGGGTCATGCACTTGGGTGGGTATGGATGGATTTCATAGCTAGATTTAAGAGGATAGAAGGGTATAATGTTTATTTGCCCCAAGGATGGGACTGCCACGGATTACCAACAGAATTAAAGGTTGAAAATAGGTTAAAAATACCGAAAACAGATGTTGAGAGATTTTTAAAAGCATGTAGGGAATGGACAGAAAACTCAATAGAATCTATGAAAAATACATTCAAAAAGTTGGGGTTTGTTCCTGATTGGTCTAAAGAATATAAAACGATGGATAGAAAATACAAAGCCTTCGTGCAGTATACTCTAATAAGAATGTTCGAAGAAAATCTAATATATAGAGAAGAACATCCCATCCTATGGTGCCCTAACTGCAAGACTGCAATATCTGCAGAAGAATCTGGATATATAAAAAGAAAAGATATTTTTGCGTATATTAAACTTCCTATAAAGGAAGAAAACAAATCTATTCTTATAGCAACTACCCGTCCTGAGATGATTTCCGCTTGTGTTGTAGTTTTAATTGGAGATGGGATTTATGTTGAAACTAAGGAAGGATTAATTGTCTCAAAAGTATACGCTGAAAAAGAAGGACTGGAGATAATTAGGGAGTATGATGCTAATGAGCTAGAGGAGAAAATAGTAGAGATTCCACTAATCAATAGAGAAGTGAGGATAAAAAGAGATCCAGAAGTAGAATATGAATTTGGTACAGGAATTGTATGGGTATGTACTTATGGAGATGAAATGGATATAAAATGGCAAAAGAAGTATGATTTACCGGTTTATCAGTGTATTGACACCGAAGGTAGAATAATAAATTCTTTAAAGGAGATAAATGGTTTGAAAGTAGAGGATGCTAGGAAAAAAATTGTAGAAATCCTAAAAGAAAAAGGATATTTGTACAAATCTGAAGAAATAGAACATAATGTATTGGTACATGCTGAAAGATCCGAGTGTAAACATCCTATAGAATTAATCCCAAAAGAACAGTTCTTTATAAGAATACTTGATCTGAAAGACAAACTATTAGAAATACAAAAGGATATAAAGTTCTATCCAGAGTGGATGAGGCAGAGATTAATAAATTGGATAAACTCATTAAGTTGGGATTGGGTTATCTCTAGAAACAGAATATGGGGTTTAGCTTTTCCATTCTTAAAAACAAAGGATAGTAAAATAATCTCTGTTGATTTAGAAGATCTTCCATTTGATCCTAGAACTGATAAAGAGAAGTTAGAAAAATATAAAAGAATATACGGAGATATTGAACCGTTTAGCGAAGTAGTAGATGTGTGGGTAGAATCCTCTATAACACCTCTAGCGATAATTCTATATGCTTTAATAGAAGAGAAAGATATTGACCCAAAAGATCTTCCTCGGTTATTTAATAAAATAAAAGAGTATGTTCCTGTTGATTTGAGACCACAAGGATACGAAATAATAAGAACGTGGTTATTTGATACACTCGTTAGGGTTTATTTGCTTACAGGTAAAAAACCATGGAAAGAGGTATTAATCAATGGAATGGTTCTTGCCGAAGATGGAAGAAAAATGTCAAAGTCTCTTGGAAATGCAGTAGATCCTAATGATATAATAGATAAATACTCTGCGGATGCCCTTAGGTATTGGGCTTTGTTTTCATCTCATGGAGACGATTATAGGTTTGCATGGAAAGACATAGAAACAGGTCAAGCATTCTTGATAAAATTATGGAACTTGTCTAGATACATCTGGATGAATTGTAAAAATGTCGATATAAAAAACAAGCCGGGATTGAGTAAAGAGGATGTGGAGTTCCTAAAAAGATTAGAGAAGTTGATTGCAAAATCCCATAGTTTGGTCGGGGAGTATAAATTCCAGGAGTATATAAAACTGTGGAGAAAATTTGTTTGGGGGGAGTTTGCAAATAGTTATTTAGAAAAAAATAAGATGAGAGTCAAACAAGGGGATTTAGCGGCAAAATGGACATTACTGGCTACATTAAGAATCATCTTAGCATATTTACACCCGGCATTTCCTTTTACAACAGAAGAAATTTATAGTATAATATTTGGAAAGAAAGAAAATAAGAAATCTATAATAGAAACGAAATTCAAAGAATTAGAAAGTTTGTTTCCTCATTAGTTTTTTAGTTTATTTGTTTGATATAGTTTAAATATCTGCTATTTTAAGAATTTTTATATTAAAATTAGACTTATGGACCCAAAATTGCTCGAACTTCAAATGCTAATAGAGGAACTTGAAAAAATTGAAGGAAGAGGTACAGAATTAATATCTTATTACATTCCAGGGGAGTATGATCTTTCTCGGTTATTAGAGCATCTTAGCTATGAATACTCGACGGCACAGAATATCAAGGATAAAACGACAAGACAGAATGTGATGGATGCATTGGCTAAAATAATAAACTATTTAAAGCACTTCAAGAAGATCCCAAAAAACGGTTTAGTAATATTTTGTGGTAATGTTTCAGAGGAACCAGGGAAAACTGATATAAAACTTTGGGCAGTGGAACCCCCAGAACCATTAAATATACGTCTATATAGATGTGACTCAAAATTTATTGTTGATCCTCTAAAGCAAATGCTAGAACCGAAACAGGTTTATGGATTAATTGTTTTGGACAGAGGAGAGGCTTCAATAGGATTGCTCAAAGGAAATAGAATTATTGTTTTTGAGAATAGAGAATCATGGGTGCCCGGAAAAATTAGAGCAGGAGGTCAATCTTCAGTCAGGTTCCAGAGACTAATTGAGCAAGATGTTCATGAATGGCTAAAGTATATATCCAATAAAGCTAGGCAGCATTTTGAGAAATATAAAGATAAATTGGTTGGGATATTGGTTGGAGGGCCCGGTCCATTGAAAGAAAGATTTGTGAAGGAAGATTACCTTCCCTACTATCTAAAACAAAAAATACTTGGCGTGTATGATACAGGATACTCTAATGAGTTCGGATTGAAGGAACTTGTGGAAAAAGCCAAAGATATCCTACAAAAAACCCAATATATAAGAGAAATAGAATTAATTAAAAGATTTTTTGAGCACTTAGGTAGAGGATCTGGTTTAGTCGTATATGGATGGGGTGATGTAAAGAAAGCTTTAGAGATGGGTGCTGCGGAAGTAGTATTAGTATCCGAAGATTATAGAAATAGAATCAGGGAAATACTGGAATTGGCAAAACAAAGTGCAGCAGAAGTAGAATTAATCTCTAAAGATCATCCGGAAGGAGAGCAGTTCTCAAACTTCAAGATAGGTGCGATACTAAGATTTAGATTATATTAAGTGTTGTTGTTAGTCTCTAATTCTTTATTATGTCTAAATAAACAGGATTATCAAGAGCAATCTAGATAATACAAAAAGTTCTAGGAGGTATACTCTAATTATTTATTTCTTCAAATTGAGAAAAAACGGCCCATAAAAATATATATTTTAAATAATATTTTTTAATCAATGATGATGCATTACGCTACAGAGTAATGAAGAACTTCACCTCGTCTGAGAACAATTTATATAATTATTGTTATACAAAAATGGATAAGATGTATACATTGAGATACCAAAAAGGTGGACTTATAAGAGAAATATCTATAAGAGCCTCTAAAAGGGAAAGACGCTGTACTATCTGTGGAGGGTGTATAAAGAAAGGGAAAAGATATATACGCCTCACTCTTGGAAACCTTTATATAAGAAGATTTAAACGTTATGCAATTTGCTTTGATTGCTGGGTCAATATAAAATCAAAGCTAAAAGATGTAAAAGAAAAAATTGAGAACGCGTCTAGATATAGCTAAGCCTTATACTCCCTTTAATGTATCTAATATCTTTTCTGCTTCCTCTTCAGTTAGCTTGTGAGTTGTCCATATAAATAACTGCTCTTGCCCGTATCGTGGTATAATATGAAAATGTACATGATTTATAATCTGTCCTGCTTTTGACCCGTGATTTACAACGATGTTATAATCTCTTGATAGCTTGGTTTCTATTATCTTAGCAACCTTTTGAACACTTGCCATAAATTCCTTTAAATAGTCTTCTGGCATATCTGTTATACGTTCATAGTGTTTTTTTGGGACAACCAATATATGACCCAGAGAGATAGGGTTTATGTCTAGAAAAGCTACTGAATGCTCATCCTCATATACTATATATGCTGGTACTTCCTTCCTTATTATCTTACAAAAAATACAATCATTCATTTTTATTATACCCCTTTATTTTTTATATTATTTATTATCGATAATATATTCTTGGGATCTGCTATAACTCTCAATTCATTTAATATTTTATTTATTCTTTTCTTTTCATTTAATTCTTTATATTTTTCCAAAAGTTCTTCAACTTTTTTCTTCAAATCACTATTAGAAATTTTGTATAAATTATATTTTTCCACTATTTCTTTAACACCTATCTGCTCTCTTACATAATAATATAATATTGGTTTTAAGGCATCCCTCGTAATTTTGTCCTCTTTTAAGAGTTGGCAAACTTCCTCAACAAATTTTTTATCAATGGATACAGCCTCCTTATACTCTTTCTTAAACTCCGCTGGAAGCATAAAAACAATATAGTATAAAATAGATGGCTTAACTTCCTTAGAGTAATCCTCAATAAGATCTATATACTCCGACCAAAGTATATCCTCCACTTGCTTATCATTAAATCCTCTACTCTTGAGTACTAGTTTTCTAAATCTTGGATCCAATTTATCTAAAATGAATAGATCCTTCGTATTTTTTAGTTCTTCATATTTATGAATGGATTTGTCTATTAATCTCGCTAACTTTATGTGAAACTCTTTATTGCCATAGGAAACCTTGTAGACTATCTCTTTATACCAGTCTTTATCCCTTTCCTTTCTTTCAATATAGATTAGTGGATGATCTGTCTCAGGATACATTCTTGCAGAACCAGGTTGCGGTCTTAAAAAAGAGGTTGTACCATCCTTGCTAGCTTGTCTTGTATCTTTTGGTATTTTATTTATTAATTCATTGAGTCTCTCAATTATTCGCTCAAATATAAATTTAGCTTTCTCATAATTCTCCGAGATAACTAAGATAAATGCATCGTCCTCTTTGCATTTTAGAATATTTTTGACTTTTTTAACTTCTTGTTCTGATATACCATAATTTGGGAGTTCATCCGAATGTAAAATTCCTTTTATCCCAAATCTTTTGACAAGATCGGCTAATTCAGTTCCTATTCTCCTTCCTGGCTGAAGTTCAAAACCAAGTAGGCCTCTAAACTTGTCTAATTTTATACCAAATATTCTTTTTTCGCTTTTTAAAGCTCTTGAGATTAGTTTACTTTCAGTGTTTTCAAAGGCTTCGGTAATATCTACAACTTTTGTCTTAATTATCATAAATATAAATTTGAGATTTACTTACAAAATATTTTGGATATTCAATTCTGTTAACACCATAACAAATGATGACACAACATTATAGCTATCCTTTAAGATAGGTATCTTTAGTATCTCTCTACTCCTAAACTTTCTTATATCACATAGATCTATCCCAAAGTCTTCAGCGCCAAAGACTAAGACATCAAATTGGCTGAGATCTACCTCACTCACAAATTTATTTCCATAGGTTTCTATAAACGCTACTTTTTTATCTTTGAATGTATTAAAAAACGTATTGAAATTCATAACTTCAAATTTGTAAATGTTATTTAACTGTTTGTAGTCTATACTCGCATCATCTCTAGGTATTATAATAACTTTAAGACTTAGTGATTTAGCAATTTGCAAAATCTCCTTAATATTCTCTATATCTTTTAATTTATAAAAAACGAAGTACAAATTGATTAAGCTCTTAATAGTGCCTCTTCTCGCTGGATTATAGGAGTTTCCCTTACTATTTTTCTTATTTCAACATGTTGTACAGGAAAGATTTTATTTAATGTTGGAGTAATTTCATTCTGTAATTCTTTATTTATCACTTTTTCTATTAAATCTTCATAGTCCAATTCCTTTATTTTGTTAATTAGATACTCCCTAAAGACCTTCCTTATTGCAGATTTTTGTCTTCTATGAGCTCTATACCTAGTGATTACCATAGGTTTTACCCTAACTTTAATACCATCCTTTGTTTCTACCACAAATGAATCATCTATTCTGGAGGTACCTTTTCTTACAATACGTCTTACATATGCATCATATAATGCAAGTTCCTTTATTTGAGTATAAGCTCGTAATCCGCTAACTTTATATATTTGAAAAATTACTTTCATATTCTGATATCTAAAGTTACCTGTTAAGAATGCCAAATTGAGATCTACTGTCCTTCCTACAATCTGCTCTGGTTTATATGCCGGCGTCTCTCCTACTATGATCTCATTAAATATCTTTTGAGGAGCAACTATCTCAAACCATATTTTTTTACCCCAATCTGCGTATTTCTTGTTATATCCCATTTTTTAATTCTACCGGAAAAACTTTAAAAGAAAACTACCAGTGTATAGAGAGCAGCATAGATATTTCCAAAACTATAGGTTCTACTACGAATAAAGCGCTGAAAACATAGAATGTACCCTAAATGGAAGTTTGGATAGTTAAGTGATTAAACGCTTTTTAAATAAAATAAAAAGACAAGAATGTTTACCAATATGGCTACTAGTAGATTGGTTGAAAAAGGGTGAAAAGTGACCAAAAGAAGATATGTAATGAAAGTACTAGGTAATTACACTTTCTATGCTCAACTATCAAAAATAATACTTAAAACCATAAAAGTAGTAAATTCCTTAAATGGGTGACTTTTTCAAAGAGATAGAAAATAAGTGGCAAAGAATATGGGATGAGAAAAAGATTTTTGAGCCAGAGATAGATGAATCTAAGCCAAAATTCTTCTTAACAGTTCCTTACCCATATATGAGTGGTCTATTACATTTAGGTTCTGCATATACCTTTGGAAGAGGAGATTTCATTGCAAGATTCAAGAGATTGAAGGGATTTAATGTTCTATGGCCTCAAGGATGGCACATAACCGGTGCTCCAATAGTTGCTAATTCTTTAAGGTTAAGAGAAGGAGATCCCAAGATACTAAAAGATCTTAAGATACAAAAGATACCAAAGGAAGATTGGGAAAAATTAAAGACTCCAGAAGGATGGGCTCTATATTTTATTGAAAAAAATAGAGAAGCTTTTAAGAAGTTTGGGTTTTCCATTGATTGGAGGAGAGAGTTCTATACATCCTATTTACATCCATGGTACAACAAATTTATAGAGTGGCAATATAGGAAGCTTAAAGAGAAAGGACTAGTAACTAAAGGGAAACATCCAGTTGTATGGGATCCCAAAGTAAATGCGGTTATTGGGGATCACGATAGAGCAGATGAATACGCAGGGATAGGTCCAGTGGAAGGTTACATAATAAAATTCCATCTATACTCTCCGAAAGTTTTAGAAAGGTTAAAAAGTTTCGATGGCGAAAATAAAATAAGAATCCTTGTATTACCTTGCTTTACTTTGAGACCGGAAACTGTTTATGGTGTTACAAATATATGGATTAATCCTGAATCAGAGTATACACTAGCTAAAGTAAATAATGAATATTGGATTCTACCCAAAACAATAATAATAGAGGAGATAAAAAATCAGGGTTTTGAAGTTGAGATATTGGAGGATATAGACCCTAAAGCGATCCTAGGAGAGTTTGCTGAAAATCCAGTAACAAAAGAAAAAGTTCCAATATTACCTGCAAAATTCGTTGATCCGGAGGTAGGAACAGGGATTGTAATGTCTGTTCCTGCTCATGCGCCATACGACTATATCGCTCTAAGGGATATTATACAGGGTGAACACTTCTCAGAATTTAAAGACCTTGCTGAAAAAGCATTAAAATCAATAAAATCTCTATTCGTAGTGCCCGAGTTTGATGTGTTACCGGCGAAAACTATTATAGAAAAAATGAATATAAGATCTCAGGATGAAAAAGAAAAATTAGAGAAAGCTACACAAGAAATATATTCAAAAGAGTTCTACAATGGAGTTTTAAAAGATATTTACGGGAAATTCGCTGGCAAGAAAATTTATGAAGTAAAAGATGAATTAGCAAAAGAATTATGTAATAAGAAGATTGCAATAAAATATTATACACTTCCGATTAGATTCAAGTCTAGGTATGGTGGGGTATGCATTGTTAAGATTGTTAAAGATCAGTGGTTCATTAAATATTCTGATCCTGAATGGAAAAAACTAGCACATGAATGCGTGGACCAAATGAAATTCATTCCAGAAGATATAAGGAAGATACTACACCATACAATAAACTGGTTAAGAGATTGGGCTTGTACTCATAAAAAGGAGTTGGGAACTCCATTACCATGGGATCCAGAATGGACTATAGAATCTTTATCAGATTCTACAATCTATATGGCTTTTTATACAATAGCCCACATAATTAAGCAAATTCCCCCAGAGAAGATAGAAGATGATTTATTTGATTATATCTTCTTAGGAATAGGAGATGAAAAGGAATTAACAGAAAAATATGGAGAGGTTGTAAAAAAGATGAGGAGAGAATTTTTATATTGGTATCCTGTAGACTTGAGGACTTCTGGTAAAGATTTGATCCAGAACCATTTAACATTTTACATATTCCATCATGTAGCAATATTTCCAAAAAAACTTTGGCCAAGAGCAATTGCAATTAATGGATGGGTGCTAAGGGATGGGAAAAAAATGTCTAAGTCTCTGGGAAATATAATACTAATGTTAGATGTAGCTAAACAATCTATAGATGCTATTAGATTTTTACTAGCTTATGCGGGAAATTCGGGATTAGATGACGCCAACATAGAGTTTAGTAGGGTTGAAGAAGTTAAAAGAGAGTTAGAAGAGTGGTATAGATTTGCTATAGAAAATTATAATAAAGGTACAGAAAAAGAAACCTTATTAGATAAGTGGTTTGAGAATTATATATATAACATTCTATTAGAGGTTGAAAAAGAATACGAAAATATGAACTTTAAAAATGTATTAGTTAAAGGATGGTATGAGTTGGAAAATGCATATAGATTTTATATACGGTTTACGGAACCATCTAAAAATATATTAAACAAGTACATCGAGTTCCGGACGTTAATTCTATATCCGATAGCACCTCACATTGCCTCCGAGATACTAGAAAAAATTAAAGGTAGAGATTTCGCGATAAAACCATCATGGCCCGAGATAAAAGAATATGATCAAGAAATTGCTAAGATACGACCATTCATAGAGAATTTGAGGAATGACATTATACGTGTTGTAGAATTATTAAAAAGAAAAGGTAAGAAGTATAATAACATAAAAATAATAATAGCCAGTGAAAAAAAATACGAAATATTTGATAAAGCAAAAGAGATTGTGTCTGCTTATGGACTAAAAGAACTTACTAAGAGACTAATAGAGGAATTCGGGGGAGATGTTGTAAAATTATCTCAAAAAATATTCAAGGATCCAGGATTGCTGAATATTTATCTTAGACGAGAATGGGAGATGGAAATATTGGAAAATATCAAACCAAAGCTGGAAGAGGAGTTTAACGCAAAAATAATAATTGAAATAGAGGAAGAAAGTAAAGAACAGAAGGCTGCAAATGCTCTGCCAGGAAAACCAGCAATAATATTACAATAAGATTTGTTCTTTTATTTTTATTATGCTCTTAAGGCTAATATTTAAATTTAATGGCGCATAAGTACATTTCTATTTTTCACGTTTTTGTAAAAGTCATTTTTAATAATTTATGTATAACTCCTGTTTATCCTAATCTGCAGTAGCAGTTTATTTAGATAATAATTATAAAAGATCTTAACATGTTAAAACGATATATAAAGATAACATCTTCAAGAAAACGGTAGAATAAGCTTTTTATACATAGAATACCTTTTCAATAGCATAATTTTTAAAAGGGTTTAATTATTTTAAAAAATGATGTATGCCAACGTTTATAATACTCAAGGGAAAAAAATAAAAGAAATAAAATTACCAGTACATTTTGAGGAGGAAATTAGGCCGGATTTAATTAAGAAGGCTGTTTTAGCCATATATTCCCATAAAAGACAACCTTACGGTTCCTATAAATATGCTGGATTAGAAGCAGCTGCATGGACATCTAAAAGAAGAAGATCATACAGAACATCATATGGTAGGGGCATTTCCAGAGTTCCAAGAGCAATATTGGTTAAAAATGGGGGAATGTTTGTATGGGTAGCTAGAGTGGTACCAAATGCTGTTAAAGGTAGAAAGGCTCATCCACCAAAACCTGAAAAATATTGGTATGAGAAGATAAACAAAAAAGAAAGAAGGAAAGCTATAAGATCTGCAATTGCTGCTACAGCTAATCCATATTTCGTACTAGCTAGGTACGAAAGAGTTTCTGAGATATTAAAGCCAATTATTGACAGATTTGGCCTCCCGATTGTGTTAGAATCTTCTATTGAAAAATTTTCAAGAACAAAGCAATTAAAAGATATCCTGAGAAATTTCGGTGTTTACGATTTTATAAAGTATGTTAAAGAGACTCGGAGACAGAGGGCGGGTAAAGGTAAAAGAAGAGGTAGAAGAGTTAAAATGAATCGAGGGTTGCTTTTGATTGTTGGAGATGCAAATTCTCCAATAAATAAAATTTCGTTAGAGGAGATAGAGATCGTTCCTGTAAATAAGCTAAATGCGGAAATACTTGCTCCAGGTGCTAAGCCAGGGAGGTTTACAATATGGACTGAAAGCGCGATTAAAAACTTGGAAGATTTGTTTATTTAGATTTTTATCTCCATTATTATCACAGCTCTTGGGCATACCACCAATAAAAATTAACTTTTTAAAATATATTTAAGGTAAAAACTATATGGATGTTAAAGATATACTCCAGTATCCAATTTTATCTGAGAAAGCTATAAGAATGCTTGAAAGGGAAAATAAAGTAGTATTCACTGTTCACAGAAACGCGAATAAGACTCAAATCAAAGAAGCGTTTGAGAAGTTGTTCAATGTAAAGGTAGAGAAAGTTAATACTTTGATCCTGCCAGATGGAAGAAAGAAAGCATATCTCAAACTGAAAAAGGAATATAAGGCCTCAGATATACTTTCTAAATTAGGTTTATTATAAAATGGTTGGGAACACTCTAATACAACAAAGGAGAGGTAAAGGTAAATCACCTTTATATGTGATACCCGGACATCTTTCTGCAGGGAAAGTAGAGTTTAGATCATTGGATGCTAGAGAAACTGATAGTGTTGTAAAAGGTAAAGTTGTAGAAATACTAAAGGATTCTGCACACTATTCACCATTAATGAGAATAAAGTACGAAACAGGAGAAGAAGTTCTTCTTCCGGCTGTGGAAGGTATATATGTTGGAAAAGATGTATACGCCGGTGCTGCAGCTCCAGTAGAAATTGGTAATGTGCTTCCGTTAAAGTTTATTCCGGAAGGAACCAGAGTGTGTATGATCGAACTAAGACCTGGTGATCGTGGAAAATTAGTAAGATCTTCTGGAACTTATGGAATCGTTTTACAGAAGACTGAAAAATTTGTCATAGTAAAGCTGCCTTCTGGTCAAACCAAAAAGATCCACCCATTGTCTAGAGCAATGATTGGAGTAGTTGCCGGAGGAGGAAGGCAAGAAAAACCATTTGTAAAAGCAGGGAACAGGTATTATTGGACAAGGGCCCACCATAAAATATGGCCAATAGTTTCTGCTGTAGCAAAAAACGCTGCAGATCACCCATTTGGTGGAAAGCATAAGAGAAATAAAGGAAAAGTCGTTCCTCTACCAAAGCATGGATATCCTATCAAATATGGATACTATGGTTCTAGAAAAACAGGAAGAGGAAAGGGTGGAGCAACAGTTGGTACTAAGAAGAAATCTTAGCATAATTCCTGTTTATTTTTCCTTATTTAATTAATTATTATAAAAGTTTCTTGATATCATAGTATGATGGAATGGTTAGTTCCTCTTGAAGAATACATAAAAGCAGGTGTTCATGTTGGAACAAGGATAAAAACGAAGGATATGAGAAAGTTTATTGCAAAGATAAAAGAAGATGGGTTGGCAATATTGGATATTACAAAGACAGATGAGAGATTAAAACTGGCCACAAAATTACTAGCTAGATACGAACCCAACGAAATATTAGTAGTAGGCAGGAGAGAAACTGCAAGAAGACCAATACAAGTTTTGAATAAATATACGAAAATTTTAGCCTACCCTGGAAGATATCTTCCCGGTCTATTAACAAACCCTAATTTGGAAGATTTTAAAGATGTAGAAGTTGTTCTGATTACTGATCCTATCCTAGATAAAAATGCTCTACTTGATGCATATAGGACTAATAAGATAATAATTTCTCTCGTAGACTCCAACAACACTCTAAACTACATAGATCTTGCAATACCTGCTAACAACAAAGGAGCTCGATCCCTGACACTCATTTATTATATAATTACCAGAGAGTATCTGAGAAATAGAGGAATAATACCTAAGAAGGCAGAATTGGATGTAGGATATGAATATTTCATGGAACAGCTGGAAGAAGAGGAAGAGATATAGACTATTATCAATTTTTATAGATCGACAATTCTATTTTTGTTATGGTACTAGATTTATTAAAAAAAATATTTAAAAGAAAAGAGGAGCTAGATATCGATTCGGAGTTTGGGGGGATTTCTTCTCTGGAAACTACCTCACATCTCGCTGGTAACTTTCAAGAACAGAGTTCTCCAAGTCCGCCTAATTTTTCTACAGAATACTTGTCATCTAAAGAACCTTTACAAACATTTACAAATACACAGCAGTTTTTACAGCCTACAGCATACCTACCTCAGATACAATCTCAACAAACCACCTTTCATGATATAGAACTGATGAAACAACAAATAATGGTTTTAGCATCGAAAATAGATGCATTAAACTCAAAAATAGATATACTACTACAAAAAATACAAATGCTTGAGCAGTTTTTATACTACA
>JAIXNB010000040.1 GCA_020697515.1 Nanobdellota archaeon | reverse complement strand
TGCTAAGATGATATCTAGTGCTCCTGAAGCTCTTCATCTAAGAACTCCACATACTCTAGCGGATATATCCTCTGATCCCAATCAAAAAGTAGTAGTATTATTACCAGTAGAGATGCTAAAAGCGTTCATCAGAGACGACAAATAACAACTTCTATTTTTTATGAATACAAAGTACGTACTCTATGACGAATTAAAGATATTTTATAAAATAGACAAATATGAAACATATCCTCCTCATGAAGATTCTTTTTTAATGACAGAATATCTTGGAAACATTGTAATAGGTAAAAAAGTCTTAGATATGGGATGTGGTAGCGGAATACAAGGAATAATTTCAAAGAAATATGGTTCCAACTATATAACTTTTGCAGATATAGATAGAGATGCTCTAGTCATCTCTAAATATAACTATACATATAATTTTGTGGACAGCAGTGTAACATTGAATTCATTAAAAGAGTATACACTGGAAAATGCCGAATTTATTCTAACGGATCTATTCAGAAATATTAATAAGAAATATGATCTGATTTTGTTTAATCCTCCTTATTTACCAGCAGCCGGTGATGAAGATGAAAAGTCTAAGCTATGGACGGCGGGTGGAAAAACGGGGAATGAGATAATAGATAATTTTCTGTCAGATGCTTACAAATATTTAAATAATAATGGGTGTATTTTACTTCTAGTTAGCTCTCTCTCAAATCCACCTTACATATTATCAAAGTACTCTAAACTATACAAATTTAAAGTTGTTAAAAAACTTAAACTGTTTTTTGAAGAGCTAATTTTAATTGAATTATTTCCTAAATTCTAGATAATGATAATCGATGTCCACGCTCATCATTTTTTATATACTAATCCTATAAACGTCTTACAGGAGAATAGGGAAAAAGGAGTGTATATAATCATAGAGAATGGCCTAGATCCTGAAACCAATAGAAAGGTAGTTGAGATATCAAAGAAGTTTGATATAGTTCATCCTGCTTTAGGGTACCACCCAGTAGATATAGCAAAGAGCAACGATAGTATGATCGAACAGGAATTAAAGTATATAACAGAAAGGATCAACGAACTTATTGCTATAGGAGAAGTGGGGTTAGATTATTACTGGGTAAGAGATAAGATCTCGATAGAAAAGCAGAAAAAATGGTTTCTTAGGATATTAGAGCTCTCTGAAATTTATAAAAAGCCAATAATAGTCCATTCTAGAAAAGCGGAGAAAGATGTAATAGAGCTCGCAACTTCTTATAATTCTATAATAATATTACATTCATTTTGGAAACCTTCCTTGACAAAGCTTGCGGTAGAACATGGAATGTATATATCAATTCCAACCTTCGTATATAAAGATAAAGGTCTGCAGAAAATAGTTCAATATACACCATTGGATTTATTACTAACTGAGAGTGATGCCCCTTTTTTAGATCCAATAGATAAAAGAAATAACAAATCTTGGAAAATTATTTATAGTTTGGAGAAAATTGCAGAAATAAAAGGACTAAATATAGGAGATATAAAAGCGCAGATTGCTAAAAATTTTGAAAGAGCTTTTGATATTGAAATACTATGTTAGTGATTTACTCGAAAGATTTTTCACTCCATAATGATCCGAATAATATAGAAAATGCTATGCGCCTTAGGGTGATTGAAAAAGCAATCAAACAATTAAAACCAAAAATAAAAAAACCATCTTCTATATCCAAAAGGATTATTAAATATATAGAGCTTGCCCATGATAAAGAGTATGTTTATCACATAAGAGAATTCTTTCACGAGGCTTACAAGAAGAATAAGATAATCTATATCGATGGAGATACCTATATAAGTCCCTTGACATGGAAATCCGCATATAAATCAGTTATGGGGGTTATACGCGCTATAAATCTTATTGATAAATATAATAAAGTCTTTGTACCAACTAGACCACCTGGACACCATGCTGGGAGGTTTGGAATTGCAAATACAATATCTCAAGGTTTTTGTATATTTAATAATGTTGCAATAGGAGCTTTATATGCTAAAAACAAAGAATTTAATAAAATATTAATATTGGATATAGATCTACATCATGGGAATGGAACGGAAGATATTATAAGAAACATAGAAAACATCTACTACATATCTCTACATTCAAAATATATTTATCCCGGAACAGGAATGGAAAGTTATGACAATATATACAATTTTCCATTAGAGCCCCAAACGACAGATACAGAATATATGAAAATTTTAGAAAACAAAGTGTCCAAGCTTATATCTTCTATAGATCCTAATCTAATTTTAGTATCATTGGGATTTGATACTCATATGAGAGACCCTCTTTCTACATTTAATGTTACATTCAGATCCTATAAGCGTATATTCGATATTCTAAGAAGTTACAGAGTAGTGTATATCTTAGAAGGAGGATACAATCTAAACGTTTTATATAGGGGAACTAGGTTATTAATAAAAACAAACCAATTCTAGTCCCTGATTTTTGGAAAAAGTATTGGCGATTCTCTAACATAGAAACTCTCCTCCAAAAATACATATTTTAATGGTTTTAATGGTGTTCCTATGATATTCATAGCCTTTTTAGAGGTTTCTGGCAAAATCGGATATAACATTGTTAGTCCAATCTTTGCTATAAAGAGAGCATTATATAGAATATTTTCATCTCTGTTTTTCCATGGTTGTTTTTCTTGTAAATACTCATTGAGTTGTTTAAATACTTTAAGAGTTAGGATTACATACTGGGAAGGTAGGAACTTAGAGTATACACCATTTAGGTCTTTTATAATGTTTCTTATTTTCTCTAACACTTCAGGATCTACTCTTCCCCTTACAACACTCTTTTTCATTGCCAAAGTTGTAACTCTCCTAAACCCGTTTCCTATTATGTCAGCTAACTCGTCATTGTACACACGATATACTCCATCTAATGATAACTCTGAATCTTTTTCAATCGGCGCATTTCTCATTAGGTAATATCTGTATGCATCTACATTATCTAGGGAATCTACATAAAGCTTAGTGATATCTATTACATCTTTAACACTTTTTCCAATCTTTAATCCTTTAACTGTCCAAAAACCATGAACTATAACTCTTCTAGGCGGTTCCATATCTAACATTTTTAGTAGAATCGGCCATACCACCGTATGGAACTTTAATATATCCTTTCCTATAATATGGGTAGCAGGCCAGAAGTCTTTATATGTATCATCAGGCCATCCTATTGCAGATAAGTAATTTAACAACGCGTCTATCCATACATAGACTGTAAAATCTTTATCAAAAGGTACCTCCACAGCCCATGGAACTCTCTCCCTTGGTCTGGCTATAGAAAGGTCTCCCAACTCATTTATATAAGAGATTGCTTCATTTCTATATCCCTTAGGTGTTATAAAACTCTTATTAGATATTATAAAACTCTTTATCCAATCCTTAAACTCAGATATTTTCAAATAATATGTTTCTTCATCTAGGAATTCAACTTCTTTATTATGAATGGGGCAAAGATATTTATTATCCTCTTTTATCAACTTAGAGGTTGGATAGAATGCTTCACACTTTACACAGTAATGTCCAGCATATTTACCCTTATATATATAACCTTTTTCATATAGCATTTCTATAGCATATTTCACAACATCTTCGTGTTGTTTATCAGAAGTTCTTATGAATCTAAAGTAATCTACTTGAAACCTTTCCCATGATTCTCTAAAGTATTTTTGCATCTCATCTACGAACTCTAAAGGACTCTTTCCGAGCTCTTTAGCAGACCTATATATTTTATATCCATGTTCATCCAACCCTGTTAGCATGTAAGCTTCATAACCCATTATTTTTGATAACTTAGTTAGGAAATCTGCTAAGACAACAGTATACAAACTTCCTATATGTGGTTTATCGTTTGGATAATATATAGGAGTTGTGATGTATACTCTCATGAACAAAACATGTCCTGCGAATTAATAAAAGTTGTAGACACAAGGAATTTTACTAGCCCCGCGGGGATTCGAACCCCGGTCACCGGGACCAAAACCCGGCATCCTAGGCCGCTAGACGACGGGGCTATTATATCTTTGACATAGTAATTATTGTTTAAAATTTTTCATTCACGCATGGAGAATTTTAAAAGCGTTCTAAAGAACAGTTCTAAATAATGGTATCAGATATCTTAAAATTTTATGGTTTACGAGAGAATCCTTTTAGCTTAGGTGTTGATCTATCCTCCTTTGTTAACTACCAGACGGAGAGGGCCAAAATCATTAATGCTATAGAAAATAAAGAAAAAATAATTTTGATACTAGGTCCAACTGGTTCAGGAAAAACGACTCTTTTACTTTGGCTATACTCACAAATAAAGTACAAAAATTCAGTGTATATAGCACGACCCCCTAAATCGATTTCCAAACTGTATAGCATAATCCATAATAGTTTACCAATAGTTGATAGAATTAAATTTTTATTTGGATACGATATATTCAAACTACTAAATCGTAATATGTATGTTATAATAATTGATGAGGCGACATTTATGTCGGATGATATTGTAGAATGGATAAAAATCCTTGCAGACCAAACAAAAGCTATTTTTATTTTAGCAGGCTTACCTGAGTTTGAAGAGAAACTGATAAAGAGACATAGGACATTATACGAGAGAGTCCTTACTAAAGTATACCTTAGATCTTTAAATAAAGACGCTGCAATAGAATTAATAAAAAAGAGACTACAAAAGGCAGGTAATACAGAAGTATTTACAGAGGATGCTTTAGAAGAAATATATAAGCTGTCGGGTGGATTTCCTCGGAATATCTTAAAAATCTCTTACGAGGCAATTTTATTAGGTTATGAACTGAAAATTAGACCAATAAATAAAGAAGTTATTGATCGTTTGAAACAACCTTCTCAAAAAAGATTAGGATTGAACTTACCAGAAAAACAAAAAATAGTAATAGAGTATCTTACTAAAAACGGTGCTAGGAGTTCTAAGGAGATCTATAACTACTTGAAAGAAATATATAATAATATAACTATTCACTCAGTTTCTGTTTTACTTAAAAGAATGGTTAATAGTGGATATCTCATTAGAAGTAAAAAAGGAAATATCTATATTTATGATGTTTCTCCCTCGGTAAAAAATCTGTTTATAAAAGAGTTGCAGGAGTAATGTAGTTCAAAATTTGGAGTGTACTAGATCAACCCCAAAGATTTAATCGAAATTCGTTATAAACTTACTTTATATTCTGGAAGATACAAAACCTCTATATATCACCAGATAACGATGAACCCGGGCCCGGCGGGATTTGAACCCGCGACCTGCGGCTTAGGAGGCCGCCGCTCTATCCTAGCTGAGCTACGGGCCCTTTGAGACATAACAAATCTTTAGATCATATAAGTCCTCAATAGATATTTATCCTTAAATGATTTAAAACCGTGGGGCCGCGGGGATTCGAACCCCGGTCACCGGGACCCGAACCCGGCAGCCTCCCACTAGCCGACGGCCCCATATTTAAATAACTTTCTAAGATCTATTGAATAATGATATCGGAAAAAATACTTAAGATATTGGAAGAGGAAAGAGAGTTGGAGTTAAATGACCTGATACTGGAAGTTAAAGAACATCCAGGAGCTGTAAGATTAGTATTAGAAAAATTGAGGAGGAATGGAAAAATAGAATTACAAAAGAAGAAGCAGCCTCACAAACCCAAAAAATACAAAATAATTGTGAGGTTATCTATATAGTTCTGATGCTTTCATTTTTATACCATGAACTAGAATTTTTGGTTATAAATATTATTAAGACTGTATGGAAGTTACCATTTCTTTAGTTTAGCTATTATCTCGATTTGATCAACATGAGTTAAGAATATCTGCCTACAACACATTCTCTCTAATCCTAGTTCATCCAAAGCCTCTTTCGGATTTTTTCCTTGACTTAACAATTCTTTATACTTAAACCATAGATGTCCTATTGGTTT
>JAIXNB010000039.1 GCA_020697515.1 Nanobdellota archaeon | reverse complement strand
TTGTAAAAAATATGATAGAGCAAACAACAATAAAAGAAAAAGAATTAGTAGCAACCTTAGCAAAGGGTATTCTAATATATATATTCTTTGTTTTAGCTCTAAAAAGATTTGGAATAGATGCACAAATATTCTTAGATATTCTAAGATACTTTGCCCTGGCAGCCGCGATATCATTTGGATTGACATTCGGAGTATACTTGTTACTTGAGCAGAAGGAAAAAATTGAAAAATTACTGAAAAAATAATGATCTGCGAGATCTGTGGGAAAAAATCGGATAAATTATCCACAATCATGGTTGATGGGGCAATATTGCATGTTTGTAGCGAATGTAGGAAATATGGTAGAGAAGTAGAGATAAAATATGGAAAAGTGGACGAGATAAGAAAACCTAAAGTAACAACTGTACCAATCTATGATGAGGAGATAGTAGATAACTATCATATAATTCTTAGAAAGTATAGGGAAGAAAAGGGGTTGACTCAAGAGGAAATGGCTAAAATACTTAACATAAAATCGTCAACTTATCGTTCTATTGAAGAAGGAAAGATAAAACCTACAATAGATCTAGCTAAGAAAATTGAAAAGATATTAAAAATAAAAATTATAAAAAAGGTTATTCTATTTGAAGAAGGAGAAAATAAAAGCTTTGAATTGACTGTCGCAGATATAATCAGGCTAGAGGATTAATGTATAATAAACGAGAAATAAGGGTAATAGGTATCGATGATGGATTTTTTATTAAACATAAACATAGAAAAACTATTCTAGTTGGCGTAATTATGAGAGGTGCTTATCAATTAGATGGCGTGTTGTCTATTAAAATAACTGTAGATGGCTTGGATGTGACTAATAACATTATCAAAATGATAATGCGCTCTACACACTACTATCAACTAAGAATAATCATGTTAAATGGAGTGACATTTGCTGGATTTAATATAGTGGATTTGGAGAAATTATACAATATTTTGGGACTTCCAGTTATTGTTGTAATTAGGAAAAAGCCTAATCTTCCAGAATTCAAAAAGGCGATAATGCATCTTGATGATTGGAAAAAGCGATGGAAATTGATTGAAAAGTTGGAACAGCCGAAACCGATTAATACAAAATATGGGGTAATATACTATCAAAAAGTAGGTATCTCAGATGATGATGCAAAAAACATCATAAAGAGAACTGCAATAAATTCTAGGATTCCTGAGCCTGTTAGAGTCGCCCACTTAATAGCTATGGGTGTTACTAAGGGGTACTCTCGTGGAAAGGTTTAGGATAAAAACCTAAAAATATCAAAGATCACCTTTAACTATCTATAGATACCTGAATTTTTCAGAAATTATAGTAGCTTTCAATAATTCTAAAATTTTTGGGATTTTAGATTTTAACTAATATTAGGAGTGGTATTTATAAATTCTCTAATGGTATGAAAAACATGAATAAGAAAATATCAGAACATTATATGTATCTTGTTATAGCGGTAATTGCAGCTGTGATAGGTGTAATCGGTGCAAAATTATTTCTAGAACCACATAATGTGCATGTACAATGTACTTCTCCAGAAAAAGTAACAAAGTTTTTAAGTAAGTTATACACCTCTGCGGGATATACTATTAAGAATATCTCAGTCAGTAATGTGGGTAGTGACAAAAACATATGTTGGTATGATGTTACTACATACTTCGAAATGGCTAATACTACATACAAATCCATATTGAAAGTGCCAGTTGTAGGAGAATATGTTATACTTAGAGGCATAGATATAGAAAACGACACTCCATTAGAGTTGAAAGTAGAGAAGTTAGAGGCACTATTTAAACCTGTAAAAACCGAGAGACCAAAAGTAAAGTTGTACCTAATGTCCTTGTGTCCATTTGGTACTAGAGCTTTTGAAGAGTTATACAAATTTTATAGTAATACAAAGTTCTTTGATATAGAACCAATATTCATTGTGAGTTCAACGGGAATACCACTCAACGAAACAACATGTAAGGAGGTAGGTGTATGGTACAATGGTAAGTGTTATACTTCATTACATGGTAAAGAAGAATTGTTAATAGATATAGTACTGTACAATATATACCGTAAACATGGTTTTGATACGTTCTCGAAAGTGTACATGAAGTTCTTAGATGTACTTAAGAAAAACAATAATATAACGTATGCACAGATCTATGATCTGTTCAAAAATGTACTGTCGGAAGAAGGGTACAATATTGATGATTACTTAGACTTGAGTATATTACCAGAACTAGAACAAAATACTGTACTAAAAGGTATTACAGCATCCCCCATTATATATGTAAATGATGTGAGGGTACCATATAACCCATTACAAGAACCTGCTAAAGTTTATGGTGCTATATGTGCTTCTACTACAACAGAAGTACCAGAGTGTGATAGATACACAGGAAAGTAGAAATACTAAGATATAGATGCTTTGATTTTTTATTATTCTTGAGGAAATTTCTAATATACTCTCTAATAAAGTCTAAGTAATAAAGATGGAGAGAACCTCTCTACTCATCTTTTGACGATTTTTGTGTTTGGTGCATCGACTTGATATTCGTTGTAAATATCTTTGGGGATGTTTTTATTTTCTTAGATTTAATTAAATTTAAAACATCTAATAGCTCTTTATCAGTTCTGGCTACAGCTGTAGCGAAATAGAGTGGCCAGGGTGATTTAACTTCTTTAGGACAATATGCTATTATTGGTTTCCCTTTCATTGCTGATATTATAACTTCTGCCATTGCTCCAAAGCTAGGATTTGTAACAATGAGGATAATAACATCTGCCTTTTCACAAAACTCAAGATCATTTTTTACTATTTTCTCCCAGAGATCAGGTTTATCTCTAAAATCTTCAACATTACTGTAATCAACTGTTAACTGATTTAATACATAATACCCGTTTTCTCTTAGGAAAGATTGCAATCTTCGAATTTCTTCAATACCTCCATAACCTATAGAACCACATACTATTACCTTCATCTTACTATACCGTTTACTAGATTAAATAATTTTTAGAAATCAGATTTAACCGATTATCGTTTTTACAACTGAAATCCTCTCCCTTTATAGTGGGAGAAGGTCAGATTACATCCTCAATATTTTTCTATTAAAACTAGCTAGAACCGAAAATACATTTTAGTTTTTAGGTACTGTAAACTAGTACTTTGAGATAAAATCATGCTCTATATTTACTACCCCTGGAAGAAGATAAAAAATATAAGTTTTCTTTTACCATTTATATCATGAAGGTTGCAACAATGGTTGAGGCTGCGGAGATGCTACTAGAGGTGTATCATGCTTATACTAAAAGAATTCTTAATAAGATCACAGACCCCTATTTACAAGCACTAGTTATTACGACATACAGGGAGATGGACTTAAAGCAGCTTTTAGATACTATAAAAAATATTAAGGACGAATATTATAAGGCGTTGGCAAATAATTACACAGAAGCTGCTTATTATTTATACCAAAAAGCCTATAGATTTTATGGAGAATTTGAAACAAAAATAATCGAAAGATTAGTCACATTAGTTAAAATATACGCCATATTCCTATTAAAGACTAAATATAATTCCTGATACAATCCTTCCTCATGGCTATTTAAAGATGTCTCTTAATTTTTTGATTAGTTCATCTTCATTCTGTATCATGAACCCTGCTGCAAATTCGTGACCACCTCCTCCAAATATCTTAGCAATTGTTAGTACATTTTTATTGTTAGTAGTTCTTATTTCTGCTCTGTCTCCATAAAGAATAATTATATAATCAAGTTCAGGTTTCAACCTTTTTTGTAATATTTCAACAATATAAAAAGATGGTACATTGTATTGTGTATTAACTATAAAGAATTCACTATTGCCAACTTTTACTAGTTTTGTGTTCAATACTACGGTATCTTCAACTTTCCTTAGAAACTCTCTAAATCTGCTCAAGAGGGATTTATACTCCTTTATAATATCATTAGGAGATTTGCCATTATATAGTTTTTTTGCAATATCCTTGAACCATACCTCATAACTTTTGGGATACTCATTTCTAATTGCTACAACAAGATCTCTAAAATCTCTTTCAATATCATTTTCTATTTGGTTGGAATCTATGTGATCTACAAAATCTAGATATGGGTCCTCTATTCCAAAATACTCTGCAACAACCCTGGCAGCTGATTTATATGATTTTACATATATTTTAACTCTAGAAGTAAATTCCATATCGTTCCATACATGGTGGTCGATCCATATAACAGATTTAAAATATGATGATAAATATATAGCTTCCTGTGTTGCTGCTATATCTGTAATATACAACGCCTCTTCCTTATCATTCTCCTTGATAATTTTGAGTAGAGTTGTTTCAATTTTCCTAGGACCGGAGAAATACACTTTTATATCCTCCCCAAATTTCTTGTAAAATAAATATAAGCAAAATATCCCATCAGTATCCCAATGAGTGACTAATATCGTCATCTTGTTATTTTACGTAAACCATCTAATAACTGCTTTATACTATCCTCCCATGTACTATTATTGTTTATGATTATGTCAAAAACATCCTTCCCCCAGTTACTATATACTTTTTTCCAAAATGGATCCTCAACTTCCTTTGCCAATCGCGCATATCTCTTTTTATCTTCTTCGGTTCTCTTTAAGATAGAGATCTTTACATCTTCTATACTATTATATGATCTATCAGATTTTCTTGGATTTTCAAAAACTCTTTTAGCTATGATATCTGGATCTGAAACAACTTTTATCTTAATTACATTTTTTCCGTTAATATAATAAGATGCTAAATTAGAGTCTACCAATATAACATCATATTGCTTTTCTTTTATTAATCTAGATACTGTTTCATATATAGATTTATCTAGTTCCAAATCCACTTTTTGAGCAATATTAGGGTTCTTGTACAAATAATCTACAAATGCGTCTATACTCATGTTATTCCTTGCGGCCAGTTCTCTAAAGATATCCCCAGTTGATATGGAATAGACAGAGTATCCTTCTTTCTCTAACATTTCTTTGAACTTATTTTTTAGGAAACTCTTCCCAGCGCCGTGTATAAAACTACTAAAGATAAATACTAATGGCCTACCTTTTAAGGATATAAGCCTATCTATAACCTCTTTCAACATAAATAATTTTGGAAGTTTAAAACTTAGAATAATATTATGAAATTCCAACACTACTTTGTAGAAAGTCCAGAGGAGGGGGAGTTGATTACCATAAAAGAAACTATAAGGGGGCATAGATTTTTGTTCTACTCAACATCAAATATATTCTCAAAAGATCATGTAGATCCAGGAACGAAGCTACTAGCAGAAACTATGGTCTTATTTGATGAACAAAAAGTTTTAGATTTGGGTTGCGGTTATGGAGTTCTAGGTATTGTTGCAAAAAAAGTTTGTCCTTCTTGTAATATATGGTTGAGTGATATAAATGAACTTGCTGTAAAGTACTCAAAAATAAATGCAAAACTGAATAAAGTCTCTGTTAATGTTGTAAAATCTAATTTATTCGAAAATATTAATGAAAAATTTGATAATATTATTACAAACCCTCCATTTACAGCTGGTAAGGAACTAATAAAGAAATTTATATTAGAGAGTTATGAGCACCTAAATAGTCCAGGACTTCTTCAATTAGTATCAACCAAAAAATTTAGATATGTAGAAACCCTTTTAAAAAGGTATTTTGACGATTTTGATCTGATGTTCAAGCAAGGTGACTATCTAATATATGTTGGTATCAAAAGTGGAAGTAAAAAATAAAGATAAACAAAAATTTAGGTCACCTTTTCAAGTCATTTAAACACCCTGTACATAGATACTTATCATCTATCAACTTCGTGATATTTCTGGTCCTATTTCTCATTCTTACTTTTATCCTTTCATCTTGATTCAGTATTCTTTTGCACTCTCCAGGGATATAACCGGTAACTCCAGGTGTTCTACAAGCCACACATGAATTAGGGAATGTCAACCAACCCACAACCCCATTAGGTGTTTCTATTACTGCACAAACAGGATCATATACTGCAATACATATCACATCATATCCTTTAGAGGTATTTGGACAAGGGACAATTCTAGATAGAATGTGTCCATACTTTTTCTTTAATATTTTTTTGATTAACTTTTTTATTTCCAATAAATCGGGCATTCTCCCCCTAGTATTAATTATCACATCTAGCTCTTCGTCTTCAATCTCATATAATTTTTTCAATAGTTTTATCCTTTGTTCGATTAGTTTGTTTACAATATCTCTAGTTGTATTGCTAATTTTCTCCTCAAATTTATATATCTTTAATTTCCATTTAAATCTTTTTATCTTACTTTGCTCTATTAAAGCTAATCTTAGGCCCTCTCTAATTTTTCCTTGTTTTAATAAATTTATAATTTCATCAATTTTATGTTCTAATCTGTTTATTACCAGCAATACTCTCTGATCTTTGGAGATATTGTAGTATTTTTTAAGTACCAACAAATCCCTCTGCAGATCTTCCAACAAGCCCTCTACTCTACTGTATAATAAATTTTCTACATCTGTCTTGTCTCCTCTAACCCTCCTTCTAGGTTCTTTAACAACGTGTTCCATAATCCTATGTATATCACTATTTTCGGATATTGTAAAATCTGCATTAGATACATTCATTGGATATCTGTAAACGATTATTTTCAAACACTTAAATCCTGTTAATAGACGCCTATTCGACATCCAACTTGCATTTTCTGGAACGGCTACTCTAATAGATTTTATACAGTTTACTATATTTGTACCATTATCTTTTACTATAATATAACTGATGTTTAACCTCTCTAATTGCTTTATTATATTTTCAGGTTCTTTAGTTGTAAATATATACACTTTTTTGGTTCCTAGAGTTACTAGTGCATCTATAACATTTAGATCCAGAGTTCCACGGGGTGTAATCATTAAGGGGATTCCTTTAGATATTGCTAAGTTCATGGCGTCTCTAACTATTGATAACTCCCTCATTCTGGCTATTTCACATGTTAACTCTCTTGTAACTATTACGGCCTCAGAAGAGTTTGTCCAGAATAGCTTTGATACTAAAGCTGAAGTTTCATACCTAGTAACACCCCAGATTCTTGTAACACTATACCCAAGTTTCCTTAATTCTTCATCCACTGTTGGAGAAATTACTGCTGGGCCCCCAATTATTAGTATTTCTGTTGTATTTAGTTCTCTGAGAAAAGCTAAAGTTTCATTAGAGACTTTATCTCTACCAAGTATTATTAAAGGATAGTCATATATCTCTGATACAACCTTTGCTACAATAGTATCTGCAAAGGTAATATTTGTTGTGCCTATAACCGTTGTCGCTCGAATAAAAGGTAACATAGATATCACCAACAGGAACGTTAATACAACTCTACCCCACATCTTCTAAATTTTAAGTTAATTTTTAATATGGTTAATGATGGAAAAAAATTACATATTAATACGCTATTCAGAGATTGCTCTTAAAAAAGGAAATCGTAAAAGATTCGAAAAACAGTTAATTAGCAATATAAGAGAGACCTTGAGGGGTAATATTAAGAAAATAATTAGATATCAGGGCAGAATTGTTGTTATTGTTACAGACGTAGAAACTGCTATAGATAAACTATCTAAAATTTTTGGGATAAAGTCTATCAGTCCTGCAGTATATTATAGATTCAGGGATTTAGAAGATCTACTAAATTTCGCGGCTGATTACTTTAAGAAATATGTAAATAATAGGAAGTTTAAAGTAGAATGTAATAGAGTTGGCAATCATAATTTTACCTCATATAACGTTAAAAAACTTCTTGGTGAAAAGTTAAGTAAGTATGGAACTGTAGATATTAAAAATCCAGAAATTATAGTTTACTTGGAGATACGAGATAATGACGCATATTTATTTACAGACGTTTACAAAGGACCTGGAGGATTACCTATCGGTTCTGAAGGGAAAGTTTTAGCATTGGTTTCAGGAGGTTTTGATAGCCCGGTTGCAGCATGGTTTATAATGAAACGCGGATGTTGTGTAGATGTAATGTATTGCAATTTGGGAGGAGAAATAGAAGAGTATTATGTTCTGAATACCGTAAACAAACTAGTAGAATGGTCTAATGGATATAATACTAAGATCTATGTATTGGATTGTAGAACCATTGTGGAGAAAATAATGGAAAATGTAAAATCCGGATTCTGGCTAATTGTTTTTAGAAGGATTCTCTATACTCTAGGGGAGAGACTGGCTCTAAAAATAAATGCTAAAGCTTTAGTTACTGGAGAATCCTTAGGTCAAAAATCATCACAAACCCTAGATAATTTATATTCTGCAGAATATGGGATAAAAATACCAGTATTTAGACCATTAATAGGTTTTGATAAAGATGAGATTATAAATATCTCCAGAAAAATAGGATTATATGAATACTCCGAAAAGGTACCAGAATTTTGCGCTATTCTATCTGAAAAACCTATGACCAAATCAACAAAAGAAGAGGTAGAAAAAGAGTTCAAAAAAGTAGAAGAATATTTAAAGGATATTAAAATCAGGGTATATGATAAGTTGTCCATAAAAAATAGACTTGTGGATCTTGAAAAATCCCTAAAGACATATGGTTTGGGGGACATTAATTTAAACGAATATGAAATAATATATATCGGTAAACTTACAGGTTTGTTAAACATTCCAAAAATAAGAGTTATGAGTTATACTGATGCTAAAAAATATCTATCCACCATAGATAAAAATAAAAAAGTGTTATTAGTCTGTAGAAGCGGTGTATCTGTATACGACCTTGCAAAAGAGTATTCTATGAAAGGATATCATATAAAAGCGATGGATGAAAAGACATTAAGAAAACTCCTTAAAGATAAGATTCAACAAACAAATCAACAACTAGAACAACAATAAAAGATAGAACCTGTTGAGTATTGTAACTTAATTTATGTTTTATTCTTCATCTTCATAGTAATAACTCATATATCTTAGAGTTTCTTTTTCAATTTCATTTAATTCAACCGGGAATATTATACAAGCGGGGTAATTAAATACCATGTCTAAAGCTTTCTTTATTGAAACATAATATATCTTTTCATTTTCTGATCCGAGCTTTTCACATATAAGTACTCTAGAGTTTATATTAATGATATCTGCTTTTTCTTCCTCTTCAAGTTCTAACAGCCTAATTAATGCTTCATTTACTGTCATATACCTCCTATTTTCTGGATCTATATCTAAAAGAAACAAAGTATGTGCTCCTATCATATAGTTATATTTCAATATATCGTAAGGAACCTTTGATTTATGGAATGATATGGAAGCAGTTTTACCAAATTTATAGATAAATAACCCCGTTTTTGCTAGATAATCATATACTGATGATGCGCCTATGACTCTTACTTTTATTTTATGTTCTTTGCAAAAGGATAATAAGGATGTATGTGTAGTTGCGAATAGAGGACTTCCAAATACTAAAAGAACAACTAAATCTTTTTTATGTTCTAGTAAAAACTTCTCCAGTTTAGTTTCGACAAAGTCTCTAAAAACTATTTTTATATCTTTTCGGAATTTTGATAGAAATCTTTCAATTCTTATATTTGGAACATTAGTATAGTACTCCAGAAATACATAGCCGGCCTTTTTAATATACTTTATAGTACCTATCGGGATATCCTCAGGTTTTTGACCAAGACCGGCTAGAACGAACATTGTTAGTTAAAGAATTCTGTTATAGATTTTTCTTTGGTTTGCTTACCAAATGTCTGATCTACTCTTAACTTTAGAATCCTTAATGCAGATTTTGTATATTCGTCTAAATTCAATCTTTCTGCTAACCATAGACTTGGTCCAAGGTATTTTGTTACTGTTCCATAGTGGACAGTAAAGACTAACCTACCACCACATTTCTCGCATTTTCCGGATAGAGGAATTCTCCTATATTTTTCATTACATTTCACACATCTAAATTCTTGAGATGAAAACTTCCTTAGGTTGCCTCTAACATCTCTAGCAAAGTGCAAATTTATTACCAATCCCGCAACAACTGCTGGATCACATGCTTCTACAAGCTCGGCAACCTTTAACTGATAAGATAGTTTTTCTAACATAGATTTGAATCTTTTATAGGAAGATATTTTATTCCCTACTTTACTAATTGATTCTATATCATGCATAAATCCCCAGCCAGTATACTCATTACCTTTTCCTATTCTACTACCCAAAACTTCTATATTTACTTCACCGGGGTCTTTATATTGTAATGCTGATTCATATAATTCCAGGGGATAGTTCCAAACTGTATCAAAGCTGTGAACCTCATCATCAACTTCCATTGGTTTAGCTTTAATTGTTATAGTTAGAGGGGCATCCATAGTTCCCCCTCTTTTTGCAGGTAAATAATGCTTTGAGAAGTTTAATAAAGCATCCATTAATAACATAAATCCTCCTTCATCTCCATCACAGTTATGGACTATCATATTTTGTTGTACAAAGATTGTATTATCAAATCCGTTGCCGTCTACTTCTAAAGAATATGCGTTATCATCTTTTTCAAATAATTCTAAATTTTCTATACTTTCTAAAAAAACATCTTTATCCTCTATAATTCTTTTCTCAGGTTTAAACTTACCATTATCTAAACTTTTTCTGCTTTTTTCTCTATTCTTGTTATTAACTAAGTATGGATAGATATTATTAATTAAATCATATAAATGTCTATTATACATGGAAATTCTATAAACGATGCCATCCGGTAATCCTTTTCTCTTAGATAAATGGCATTCTAATATACCAAACTTCTTCAAAATTAGAGAAATCTTATTTATCAATTTATAATTTGCAGAATAGATTGTACAAGCCTGTACATTATAATCAACACTACTACCTCCGTCTACTACTCCTGCAATAAACGAAGCAATTTTCTTTCTATCTAAGTTAAATATCCAATCTGGTATATCCTTCTCTTCTAGTTTTTTACCAAATCCCAACCTTTTAAATAGTTCCACGACTATTTTTGAAGAAATTATAATTCTTCCTTCGTCGTCTATATTTATATCCACCCCAAAAACCTCCTTTACGATGTTTCTAACCTTTTCTTGTATCTTTTGTTCAAGATTTCTTATTACAATCTGATACGTTGTTTTATCTTCATATATATATCCTTCCATAATATATAATCCAAATAACCACATTAATTTCTCATCTATCCTAATCTCCTTTTTCACTTTGTGTTCCGGCTCGGATCTCAACCACACATAACTGTCATTTTCTTCTAAATCTAAATTCTTCAAAAACTCGCATAAATGTACTTCTTCTATTTTTTCTTTTATAAATTCGCTTATTATATCCACATTCTTTAATGAAGTTATCATATCTCCCGGTTTTAAATCTTCTGCAACAGTTATAACCCACCTACCCTCTCTTAAAACAGTTACCGGGTGATCATTCGTTAGTATAACTTCCTTCCCAGAAACAGTTCTTAGTCTCACCCACTTACAATGTTTCTTCTTTATACACATCTTAATTTCTTTTTTAATAAGTTTCTTAGATAAAGGGTCATAACCGATTGTATAATATTTATCTTTCGGATAAATAATTATAGTACCATCTTTATTTTCAATCTTTTTGTATTCTTTATCCTTTAAAATTCTTTCAATAACTGCTTCTATTTTATCAAAAAGTACTTTACCATCCTTAAACAAATAAATGTAGGTGTCTTTATAAAAACAATTTCTTCTTATTGAAGCATGCATTAGAGGATGCATCAACAATGTTTGTGTTCTAGAAAAACCGATTATTCTTCCTACTGTTCCAGCTGATGTATGTGGAGCCATCACAATTACCAAATGGCCGATTAGATCTTCTGGCTTTTTGGCATTATAATATGGAGATAATTTATAAAATCTTTGAAGTAATTCATCAACAAATTTTGCAGTATTTAGTAGGGAGATGATTACTCCATCTTTCATTATTTTTCCCCCTTTTTTTGTCGGACCAATGGTTGGTAAAATAACATCTTGTGGTTTTAACTCTAATATTTGATCTTCAGACTCTAGAGGATTTCCATAAATATCATGAGTATATCCTAGCTCTTTAAGCTTTTCTATAGACACATAAACTAAATCTTTTGGTTTAAAATATGTTATAGGTATTTCTATTGCATCAAATCTGACTGTCCCATCTCTAAACACAAAGATATTATATCTTGCTCTAAGAATCCCTTTTTCTAATCTTTCCGGTAACTTTTCCTTACTAGTTAACCCTTTAGGACCTTTTATTAATTTTGGTAGTTGTGACGCATCTAAACCTAAGTTTTTCAAAGCAGCTTCTATATACTCTTTAACATTCAAACTAAGTGTAGTGTAGGGTTTCGCAGGTTTCCCACAATGTTCCTTTGTTTTTACAAAAGCCCCACAGACTTGACATTTATACATTTTGATTGTTTTAGAACCACAGAAAATACAGTTAGGATATGGGACATATCTTTTACATTTTTTACAATAATATATGGAAGTTTCTGCTTTAATTTTCCCGACATGCAAAGCCTCCATAAAATTTCTCATCCTACCCCCTTCTAATCCAACAGGAAATAGCATCATCGGAGAGCCCCTCATTTCTCTGATCTTAGCTTTTTCAGGTCTACCCATACGAACCCCGATATATATTCCTACTTTGTCCCTAATACGAACAATACTTATTTTTTGTACAGCATCTAATCCGTTTTTATCATTATTTCTTTTTTCCGGTAATTTTTCTAGATAGCCTAACTGTATCATTAGTGCAGCAGAGTAAGGATATTTTATTATTATAAATCCATTTTTAACCTTGTGGGGTAAGTAAATCTCCTCCATAATCCTCTTAGTACCATCTTCTATTTTATCTAGAGGTATTATTATTTTTTTGACGATCTGATATTCTTTATCTATTTTAATTTTAGTTGATTCAAATTTTGCACTATCCTTTAGGAAAGATATCAACTGTATAACATCATCGAAAGATACATTTTTCCAATAAAAGGTATATTTCGGATGAAGTGGAACTCCCAACTTTACAGAGATTTTTAATGCTTCCAAAAAAGTTGGCTTGCTCCTTAGTGGATTCCTTATTATCCTTTCTAACTTATCGGGGACAATATCTAAAAATTTAGATAATTTTTCTAGACCCTTAATTTCAAAAAATAATCTAGGTTTATGCATATCAAACTTTACCTCAAATTCCGGGAGTTTTTCATGGGCCGCTTTTTCAAATTCCAGAATCCACCATTCTTCACAGTAGCCTACTGGAGCTAGTATATGTCCAGTATCCAAAAAATCCCCGTAAGTAACTAGAAAATCTCCTAAGAATAAAACTTTATCTAATAAATTTTTTTCTATCAATTTCTTAGCTAGTTTTTCAGACCTGACTATTATAACTGAACCATCTTTAAGTCTAACAACAGGAGGTTCAAGAGTATCTGAAAAGGTAGTACCTGCACCCTTACCAGGCCTTTCAGGTACCATTTGGGCACCCCAAGCTAAAAAACCAAGCGTTAATACAGCTGTTGCTGGATGTATTGATACTGCTTTATGACCATTTGTCCTAGATTTTCCATATCTTAACCTGAATCCCCCCTTTTGCATAGGTAAGGATATAACAGGCCTTCCAGCAGTTATTTGAGATAGATATTTCCAACTAGGAGTTATGGGAGATTCTCCTTCCTCATTTTTATCTTCATCTTCTTGAGAACTAGTATAAAGTCTCTCTTGTAATTCTTTTAATTCCACAATCCATTTCCAATCACTCATCCCAAATTTATCTGCAATA
>JAIXNB010000038.1 GCA_020697515.1 Nanobdellota archaeon | reverse complement strand
TCCTTATTTGACTTTAAGAAGCTATGGTATAGGTTTAAACTAAATTAGAAATATTGAAAGCTCCATACATCATTATTATCCTTTAAAATTTATAAACTTTAAGTTTAAACTAAATTAGAAATATTGAAAGAAATATTTTAGTAATGATACTTTCATAGCTGATCTAGATCCGTTTAAACTAAATTAGAAATATTGAAAGTTCAAATTCTTCGAGCTTAGCTTTCAGATATCCTACCCACTCGTTTAAACTAAATTAGAAATATTGAAAGACTATAAAGGCAGGTGGGCGATGATGGGTTGCGAGTGTGATTATTGTTTAAACTAAATTAGAAATATTGAAAGTTTGCAATATTTGAGAAGAGAAGAAGCTAAAGAGGAAATCGTTTAAACTAAATTAGAAATATTGAAAGTTATTATTTTCTTAGTCCTACCTAAGAATTGTTTTATTGCGTTTAAACTAAATTAGAAATATTGAAAGGTTCTCTATCCCGTAAATTGATACTTGTGGTTGTCATAAAAGTTTAAACTAATTAGAAATATTGAAAGGTTGCGAGAATGAGTGAGATGGTTAAGGTACATTATATTAGTTTAAACTAAATTAGAAATATTGAAAGTAAATTTAGGAGGATTTTCATTTATTACATCTTTTAACCCTACTGCATTTTTAAACTCCGTCCAACCATCTAAAAATAAGAATCCTGAGGCTATCTTAACGGTTTTTATTAAATCTCTTTCCCCTCTTAATCTTTTGCTCAAGATATCAAGTAATTTTATTTTTTTGTTATCTATTATCTTCATTATTTAGTTTTTATATTGAGAATGACTCTTAAATAATCTACTAAAAACGTATCTCCAAACCTTAATTTAGGAATTATTACAATGATGCCGCCGCCGGGATTTGAACCCGGGACCTCCCGGTTTCTCACTAGAAGGAGGCATTTAACACCCCCATATCATCGGGACTTCCTCATCGCTCATAGCTGAAAGCTATGAGCCGGGCGCTCTTACCGCTGAGCTACGGCGGCGATATATAAAAGAATTTATCCCTAAAACTTTTTTAATACTACCCTTTGTTAAATGTTTTTAATGTAGAACATCAGATAATACTATTAATCACTCTATTGAATTCATTCTTTAGGTGTACAAATTTCCTGTATGTCCCCACATCTGTAATTACTTTATCTACAAGCTTCCACGGAGTTATATCAAACGCGGGATTTAATATTCTAACTCCGGGCAAAAGCTCTGGGTCTATTATTTCAGTAGGATCGCGCATCTCTATTATAACTTCCTTTCTTAAATCAACTTTCAATATATCTCCAACGAACCACACCTCTTTATTATGTTCTTTGGATACTAATGAGATCATATATGTTCCTATTTTATTTATAATTCCTTCTCTCTTTATAGAATCGCACCCAAATAATGATATATCTACCTTTTTCATATAGAAACCAGCCGCAGAATCTACTATGTATCTAACTTTTACTCCTGCTTTTGCAAGTTCTTTGGCAGTCTTTATTCCTTGATACTTAGGTCTAGTTTCAGTGACATATGCTGATATGTCTATTCCATATTGCTTCGCAAAGATTAAAGCTCTAATTTCTTCAGAACTATGACAATGAGTCATTATCGTTAACCTATTTTTACCCAGTTCTATTATGTTTGTTAAAAGATTTTTATTTATCTTCTCTTGGGCTGATATCAACCTAGATTTTAAAATTGTAAAGATACTACTTCCTTTTTTGCCGATAGACTTCTTAATTATATTCAGAACATTGTATGTTATTACTTGAGTGGGTCTTAAATTTTGTAGAAGATTTAATAATTTGAAAAATCCCTCATCGAACCCTTTCTCAGAGTAATAAATTTCTAAGGCATGTATCGATTCTAAGGCTACTTCTTTTGCCCCCTGGATTTTTAGATTATTAATATCAACTGCTATTTTAATTATTTCATTGTTATCTGTAATATCTTTAATTTTCTCTAATAAGATAACCGTGGGAAGCATAATACTTTAAATTTCATTGATTATAAACTTCATCCTGCTCCTAATTATATATGGGAAATTTGATTTCAGGTAATCTAATACTAGATCTAACTTAGATTCGGAAGTAGCATAAATTCTAAGCAGTTTTTCTCCCTTCTTTACTTTATATCCCACTTTCTTAAATAAATATAGACCCACTCCTTTGTATTCCGGAGCTCCCAAGAGTCTAGCAGCTTGTGCAACATAAGTATTTATTATTTTTTCTACATATCCATCTACAGGAGATACAACATCATATGTATATTGTCCAAGCATAGAATATAAATCTCTATCAACGCTTCCTCCTTGTTCTTCTATAATTTCTTTAAATTTCTCAAAAGCTTTTCCACTTTCCAAAACAGCTCTAGCAGTATTATAGTCGCCCCTACCTACAAGTTCCAACAACTTACCTGCAAGCTCTACCCCCTTCTCCTTAAGATCCTTTGGAGCATCCCTCTCATTCCTAAGTATTTTTAGCAAATCTATTATCTCCAAAACCGGACCCACCCCATTTCCTATGGGTTGGAAACCATTTGTTATAACTGCTTTTATTTTCATCCCAAGAGATTCTCCAACTTTTTTAAACTTAAATGCCATTAGCTCCGCTTTATCAAGCGTTTTAACTTTAGCATGCTCACCATAAGGAATATCTATGATAACATACTTACTTCCCATAGCTTTCTTTTTTGATAAAACCGAAGCTACTACTTGACCTTCTGGATCAAGTCCTAATGAACGCTCTATTCTAATTAACTTATCATCTACAGGCGAGATGTCTAGAGCCCCGCCCCAAACCATACATCCATTAACTTTTGAGACTATCTCTTTGATTTCATCAATATCGAATTCAACTGGAGCTAAGACTTCTATAACATCAGCAGTTCCAGCTGGAGATGTTATGGCTCTTGATGATGTTTTTGGTATTTTCAAACCTAGAGCGGCAACTATAGGTACTACTATGGGTGTAGTTCGATTGTTTGGGATTCCTCCTATGGAATGCTTATCTACCACTATCCAGTCTTTAGGCCATTCTATTTGTTTTCCTATCTCCACCATAGCTTTTGTTAGAGATATTATCTCATTTATTGACATACCAACTGCCTGTATTGCTGTTAAATAAGATGCTATTTCAATTGGAAGGAGTCTATCATAGTAAACATCCTCTACCACCTTTTTTATTTCATACTCTGTTAATTCGAGTCCTCTTTGTTTTTTTCGGATATATCTAACAGATTCTGGTAAAGAGTAAGGTAATATTTCTACTCGTTCACCATCAGAGAATTCCTCAATATCATGAAATATACCAACTTCACCCTCTTTTATTATAGATCCAGTTGCATCAAAATCAACTACCGCTACTCTAGAGATATCTTCTTTTTTGATTAATATTCTATCGGAAACATTTACCCCAAGCTTCCGTGCATCCTTCGGATTAAGAACTGCTATATTTATCCCGGCATGAATTGGTAGTTTTCTGACTTTAAACATTAATAGAAAATATATCGTCAATATTTAATAATGATGCATGAGCAGTTAACAGATCTGACTCTAAAGAATAGGACCTTCGGTTGTAACTATTTTTTACTAATAGAGTGTTACAACATTTTTATACACTTAATTTAGATAGATCATTATAGATAAATTCGACAAAAAATAAGTTTGCTGGCCCTAGGCCCTTATATTTTCCATATAACCTCTTTTATAACACCAATACCCCCCTCAGTAGCCATTCTATCTAATACGTCCTTGTTTTCTTTCTCAAATTCTAAAATTCTTTTATACTTTGCTGGATCAAGATATCCCCACTTTTCGATAGCTTCTTTCAATTCTGGGTATTTATCAATATACTCTTTTATACTCTCTCCTCTAGCTACTATCTCCACAGCGGTTCTTAAAGCTCTTGCTCCAGCCTCAGTTCCTCTAGGATGTCCGTGAACTCCTCCTCCTGCTTGTATTGTAACATTTAATCCATGAACTACAACTAATGCTTCAACTCTTCCTGGATCTAACCCACCAGAAGCTACCGGCATCAATGGTTTTATATGTTCTGCAAACTCAAAATCTAGAGATCCCAAATATAGTTTCTCTACCCCTCCTTGTTTTTCCGCCAATTCATGGAACCTTCTTATTAATAAAGTTCCACCTTCCATCTTCCCAACTCCAGTACCTATATGCAACTGATCAACACCTAATAACCTATAGAACTTTGTCAGAATCCCAAAGTTTATACCAAAATTACCTCTATGCCATGCAGCATATCCTGCTCTGTGGGCATGAACTATTAGTTTATATTTCTTTGTAATTTTTAATATATAGTCCAAAGCAGGGAATCCTAAAATATACACATCTAGCATTACCTGTTTATGTCCTCGTTCTTTTATGTAATCTAATCTTTCTACCATCCTCTCTATCGAAATATCTGTTATGTTAGTTAGATATAACTTCTTCTCACCAGTTTCAGCTTCTGCTTTATCTAGTGCGTCAAATGCATAATCAAAACGCTCCTTCCATTTACAGAAGTCCTGATCTACTAGGTTTTCATCATCTTTAACAAGATCCAATCCATTCGCCCACGCTTTGTATGCCACGTCTGCCCACTCTTTTGGTGTTAAACCTACTTTAGGTTTTACAATTGTTCCGGTATGAGGCCTTCCAGTTTTATCTGTTCCAACATATTTTCTAACACCTTCTAATCCGAATAATGGACCGTCAAATTGCTTTTGGAATTTCTTGGGAATTTTTATATCCAAATAATATAACTCTTCTAATTCTTTCAATCCGAATACATTTCCCAAAACAGATGCCCAAAACTGTGCTAGGTTCTTTATATCAAAATGTTCTATAGGATATGCAATAAATACAAATCCAGCATTTTCGCTTACCTTAATTAACTTAAATATTCTAGCCCTATAGTTTTTAAATACATGCTCATTCATTGTTTTAACCTCCGTCCACGTTCCAACAGAAGATTCCGCTGCCAATGCCTCAGCCAAGGTTTCTAACTTGACTTTTCCCTTAACCCAAGCCAAAACTACAAAGTCGTCCTCCGAGGGTGTGTAATCTAGATCTAAGTACCTATACCCCCCATACACCATTCACACCTTATGTACGGCTTTCTTTATTAATGATGCGATTTATAACGATTAAGTGGTGGAATCAACATTTTTGATTTATAACATAGTTAAAGAATAAATATAATCTTGATACCATAATCATAATATAAATTTTCGAAGTGGCTAATACTTGTTAGTACCATATAAAATTTCAAAATATTTTTTAATCCTATCTATTATTCTTCTTGGTAATGCCTTTATGGCTTCATCCCATCTATAATACAAATCCAGTGTTGTGTAAATCTTGTGCTCCCTCAAGATATCCCGATAATATTTATCTATGTTAAATAGTGTCAAAGGATATGCCTTATGCTTTTCTATTATAGCATTGATCCCGTGGTTATACGGGACATTCCATCCTATTAAGATCATACCAACACACCTTGAGTATCTTATTGCATGAGGAGTAAACTTTGTATTGGTCACTACCATTGGGATGGATCTCCTGAATCTGTGTTTTATATCTAGAAACCTTGCATAATGTTTCATAACTGCGGTTAAATCAGTTAATATCTGTAAATCCATATGATGTTTGCATTCTACTATATACGTTGTTCTATTTTTCTCAGCAAGTATATCTATTTCATGTTCTATACATCTCCCTTGAACGGTTAAACTATCTTTTTTAGTAACTCTATATCCTTCTAGCTCTAAAAGACGTGCAATATACCACTCAAACTCTTTTCCATCCAAGGAGTATAGAGCCTCCTTTAAAGGGTATCTTACATATGCTTCATATAACCCTAATCTCTTTAAACGAGTCCTTACATAATCTAATAAATATCTGGAATTTATTATTCCACTAAATTTCTTTTCAATTTCTTTTGCAACCTTACAACATATATCATAAGTTCCTCCTGCACGCATACACGTAGAGATAATTTTATCTCTGGTAAATGGTTCTATCCTGCCATCCTTCTTTCTAACGTACAACATATCAATATTTATTGTTTTTTAATTAATCTAAAATAATTAATTAAGAATAATGTTCACTTATAAAAATTATATGACTAACAGACAAAAAAGATCTAAAAACTAAAGATATTTGGAGCTTCTTACCATTATCCCTTTTCCAACAATTTTACTTTCATTCTTAGTCAACTAATTTTATAGATAATCTTTTGACGTTATTCACTAATTAATAAATAATACAAAACAAAAAGTTTTGTATATAGCTGACATAGCTACTGACCTCCTCCCCGCCCTGAAGGGCGAGGGTTCTTCATTAGGGGAACTGCCATCGCATCGGTCTCACTAAGGAGTCATCGGCTTCGGTTGGTGTGAAAAATTAGAGTTTGTGGATGATATTGATGATCCTGATTTATATGAACCTGAAGAAAGAAAGATATATACCAATATCACTTATTCCTGGGATAAAAGTCTTATTGCACATGAACAATATCATGCAATTGTAGATATAGAGTATAAATTATAGGAAAGAATAAGGATTTTTTCGATAAAAAGTACGGAGACATATATGAAGAAATTAGTAACGAGTGTTTATTATATGCACGTGCTTGTGTAGATTTTGTCGGGATACTTAATAGATGTAGTATAGATATTGCAAAAAGGTTTGAAGAAATGTATGGTAAGAAGTAGGAGGGTTTGACGTTTGTGTCAAGAAATAGGGGAGTTAAATGAGCTTTTAGCACATGCTGTTCAAAAACATGTAGTATGTATATAGATGATAATATACATTATGAAGAAACTTACTTCTTCAAAGGCTCTATTACAGTTTATATGATCCGGAAGATGTTAAACGAAATAGGATATCCTAAAGGTTGCAGATATACTATTTTATGAAAGAGTTAAAAGAGCTACAAAATTAATAGAAAAATTAGCTGTATAACTAATTGAGACAAATCTACTAAAATTTTTTATGAAGAAATTTTTAACAACCATCTCCACAACGGAATAAACTTAATTCTCTTCCCTTTAAACTCTTCCCTCCCCTCATAATCCCAAGTTATAACTAAAAGATCTTTACATTTTAACAAATCACTTGCTTTTATTATAGATCTTATCTCCCTTTGCTCTATTTCATCCCTATCTGAAGCATAAGTAACTTGAATTAATTGCTTAATCCTTGGCCCTTCTTTTATTACGAAATCAACTTCTCTTT
>JAIXNB010000037.1 GCA_020697515.1 Nanobdellota archaeon | reverse complement strand
TTAATAATATATATCCTTAGGATATCCTGCCCTTAATATTTTAACAACCTTCATAGATTATGTTAACATTAGTTAACATGGTGTTAACATCTATTTAACATATTGTTAACTGGCGACTGAATTATATCAACTATGCTTTAATCAAAATATAGTTTCATCTTTCTCTCCAAACTTCTCAACAGTTTTTCATCATCGACTAGTATGATACTTAAACCTTTAGTAATACCCCCTGCATATAATCTAGAGCTCCTTCCAGATGCTTGTATGTAGGTTTTTATATCCGGTAAGTTTAACCAAATATCTCCATTAGAAATTGTTATACTAACATCTGGATGGTTCTTTAATTTCTCAATAATATCCTCTTTATCTAATATTTCTGATACAATATTGTACAACCTTTCTAATTGTTGTCTAAGATTTTCCAACCAACCATCAATTGATGTCCCTCGCTCAAAGCTTTCAGATAGTACCCTAAAAGCTTCTGAAGACAGCCTCCTAAAAGCTCTTTGGAGTTTTCTTAATAATATTTTTAGTTCTCTAGATCGATCTTGTGGTAAGATATCTAAAAGTATGTTTGCAAGTATCATCAAATTGTTAGCATTCCTCTCTTTTCTAGTTAAGTTAATTCTTATTTTAGGAATTCCTGTGAATATAACATATTTAACTCTAGTAGGTAGATCTAACCCTCTAACCAATAATCCATAGAAGTGTGCAATACCTATAAGGACATTTAATTCTTTATTAGCAAACTTTTTGATGTTCTCTGTACTTCCTTTGATTTCAGATACAACTATACCTGCTCTGACATTTCTATCCCTCAAAAATTCATAAAGTTCCTTTGCAAACTTCACTCCTTGTTCTCTAGTAACAAATATAACTATTCCGTCCCCTAAAAGATTCACCAATTTATATACTTCGATCTTTAAATCCTGTTTAGGCAGTACATATGTATCAATTATATTTCTAATTTTGGTAGTACCTGTTCCTGCCGTGAAATTCAAAAGTTCTCTATATAACTTTGTCCTTGTTCCACGAATCCTTCCGGTAGCTGAAGATAATATTAATATTCCATGAGGTTTGGATTTTACTTTTTCTAACTTTTCATTAAGTTTCTTTACCAATTCAAAATCTCCTTGCCTTTTAGCTTTTATCATCTCATAAGCGGTATTTATATCTTCATCTGTAAACCCCAAGAGGATTAGAACTCTCTCTATATTTTTAGATCCTTTGAAGAATGCATCTACATCATCAACAAAGATTATATCAAATTTTTTATCTTTAAGTATATCAAAATTCCTAGACAAAAATTGATTAGATGTTATAAGTATATCAAATTCTCCCTTGATTATTCTTTCTTTAGCTTCCTTTTTGTTCTTTCTAAGATATGCAACAACATTTAGAGAAGTGTCTATTTTCTCTACAAATTGAACAATTCGTTCATACACTTGTTCTACAAGAACTGTTGTCGGTAATACTATATAGATCTTCTTATTTAACTTTGAGGAGAAATAGATCGAGGATACTGCTATAAAAGTGGTCTTCCCTGTTCCTGTTGGAGCTATCATTGAGAATGAGAATTTGTTATACAATCTTTTAAACCAAGTTATTTGTATGGACCACGGTTCAGAATCCAAAATTTTCAGAAAGAAACTAATGAAATCTCTTGTAGCTTTGTGTAGATCATACAACTCCTTAAACTTAAAAAGCCTTCCTTCTCTATTTAGATACATATATAAATACTCGTATAATGATTCTTTATCATGAAACTTTTGAATTACATCAAAATAAGCTTCATCATCAATATCTCTCTCACAGGGAACACTATGCCTTAGTCTCTCAGAATATATAGTATTTTGACAATTAAAACATCCTTGTTTTATATACAGATACATAATCATGTGTAACGTACTTATCATTTTAAAACTATAATACCCCATGGATATTTCTGATATTTTTGCAGTCTATGAAAGAGAAAAAAGGATGAAAAATAAGTTAGAACCACTTGAAGAACAATTTTATAAACGTGTTTCAGATATGATAAAAAGATATAAAAGATTTCTTGAATTAGGAGAAGAAGATGAAGAACATAAAAGGTTAAAGTTAGAGTTAGAGAACCTAAAGGAGCTCATAAAACAAATTGTTAACATTAGACTAGAGAAACTAATTAATCTAGCTTTATTCGAGGCGAAGGAGAATATAAAGATAGCTGAGAGAAATGATATGACTAGAGAAGAGAGAATATTATTTGATGTGGTATCCGCATTGTTAAGGGGGTATTATAAACATGTTTTGGAAAATATATTTTTAGGAGAGCCTCCAGAAATAAATAAACTATTCGAAGATGTTAAACCACTGATGGAAAAAAGAACAAAGAGAATAAACAAAGTTCTAGTTATATTTACAAAAGAATTTTCTCAAATTGTTGGTCCTGATGGAAAGATATATGGTCCCTTCAATCCCGAAGAGATATACACATTGCCTAAAGAAATTGCGAAAAGAATGTTATCTTTAAATATATGTGAAGAAATAAAAATGAGAAAAGGATAAAAACTTTATAATGTAATTTTGGTGAATGAAAATCCCGAGAACTGTAAAAAAATATTGTCCAGTCTGTAAAACCCACACAGAACACACAGTAATAATAGTTAAGCCTTCCAAGCAGAGAACAGGACTTTCATGGGGTGCTAGAAAGGCTAGGGAAGGAAAAAAAGGGAAGGGAAATCATGGTAAATATAGTAAAAGACCACTAAACCAGAGAAAAAGAGGGGTGTTTAAGGTGTCTAAAGGTGTTGATTTAAGAGTTGAATGTATGCAATGTAGAAGAAAACACGTGTGGAGAATAGAAGGGAGGTATAAGAAAGTGGAATTTGTATCTGCTATTAGAAAATGAAGGCGAGATTTTTCTTTGAAGCTCTTGGATCTCCAAAAGATTTTATTACACAATTTTTAAATAAACTATTAGAAGATATAAAACAGTTTGAGGGTTTAGAAATAACGAACTATAAAATAGAGGAACCTATAGAAAGAGAAATAGAGGTTAATGGTAAGAAAATTAAAATGTGGTCTAGCTTTTTGGAATTAGAGGGATCTCCAAAAGATTTTCAATCGCTATTAGACTTTATATTAATGTTCTCCCCATCCCACATAGAAATTGAAGGAATAAAAAAAATAGAGTTTACAAAGGATGAGTTGAATAATATGCTAAATGCGATATCAGCTAGGATACTTCAACTTACTACAGTAATTAATGATCTTAACGCTAAAAATCAATTGCTACTGCATCATCTAGAGAAAGTTGCACCAAGGCTAGCCCAACAATTTAAATCAAAACCTGAATTTAAAAGGAAACAATAAATAAAGATTTATCAGGCTCACCCAAAATAGTAGATATCCTTTCTTTTTTCTGGCGGCTTTCTTCCTTTTGCATACTTTATATGCTTTAATATACTCTCTCTGACCTTTTTGCCCTTTTCTTCATAGTCCTTTAGTTCTATATTAAAACCAAATAATTTATTTAATGACTCAATAATCTTTTTAGCACCAAGATATCCATTTATATTAATTGTCGGATATGTTTCTGCTAAAGTTATAAATGCAGGAATTTTGTAGAATCTCGCTAGAGATACTAATAATCCTGAAAGCCCCACAATATTATTCTCTGTATATAAATTAAAGTCTTCCTTTAGAATTTTTTTAAGTCTCCTTAATACTTTTTTGTTATTTGCTGCAAAGTATAGTTTTGGGTCTTCGGGCTCTATCTCTATACCATATCCTCCAACAGAGATTATTAACTTTGAATTATTTTCTTTTAGAAATTTCAAGAAAGCCCTAGAGAATGTAAATCTTGCTGGGACATCTAAAGGTTGCGCGTTCGGCTGGACGTCTCCATAGAGTACTAAAAAATCTCTATTTTTGAAATTAAAATAATATAGATCTAATTTTAATACTCTTAAGACTCCTTTTTTATCTGAATATACTATATCTGGAAAAGCATCTATTAGGTAAGTACTATACAATTTCGCTTTAAATGTTTTTATTATCTTTCTCCCTACTAACTTAGCAACATTACCCATTCCTCCCCCTACTCCATAAATCAAAATAGGCTTGTATATTTCAATTTCTTTATGAGTAATTACCTCCAGCATCTAATTATAACCAACCTTTTTTTTCTAAAAGCTTTCTTTTCATCTTTCTACGATACTTCCCCCAAGGATCTTCTGGAGAGAATTTGGGAGGAATTGCTCTATTAGTTTTGTTGTTACATCGGGGACATATCTCTCTAAAGGTATATATTCTACATTTAGGACACTTCCTTATTTCTTTCATTCCTCTACTATTTCATATTCTATCTCTAAATGTTCGGCCATAGATCTTACAACTTCCTCCATCTTCCTATATGTTTTATCTAACTCTTTGGGATTATAATGTTCCAACTTAAAATAATATCTTGGCGCCCCAGCGTACTTTACCTCCAAACCGATATTCTTTAATTCTAACAGAACTTTCTTTAATCTATCTATACCATCCGAAGCTAATGTATACATTTCTATATATCCCTTTCTTACATATTTTGGTACATTAAAATGCTCTTTTATTATTCTATATAGAGAATTAACGTATTTCTTAGGTATTCCATATTTTTCTAGAATTGCTTCTCCTTCTATATAAGCTTCTTCCCAAACTTGGTATAAAAGTCTACCTTTGGATAGTATCTTATAAACTATTTCCTCATGCAACGTTTCTATAGGGATGTTCTCTTGTTCAGATAAAAGAAGCAATAAGTTATATGCGGTTTGTTCCCTTTTGTATTGATATATCTTCAGTTTCTTCTGTCCCTCGGAAACTCTCTTTAACGATAAAGTTGCTAAACGATTTGCGGGATCAGAATCCATAACTAAACATACAATCTTCTTTCCAATATCTACAACTTCTCTAACATTCTTTATCCTTTTATGTGAAATCTCATCTATAGGAATTATACCATATGCATCCTCATATTCATCTAGCTCAACCTTTACCATTATGTTAGATATTTCTTTTACGGTGCCAAGCACAAGATCTCCTTTACATGGGAAATCTTTTCTCTTGTACATTTTTAATTTTCAAAAATAAAAGGTTAAAAACTCTAAGAGTGTTCTATAACAATTTTTCCAAAATTCATTTGTTTAAAAATAATATAACTTAATTTTAACTTAATAGAAATAATATCCCTCGGTGTCAAACCTGCTTTATTTTTATCAAAAATTATAGTAACTCCTATATCTTCCCCTACACTACTTACATTAACTTTGGTGTATTTAAAATACAAAGTATTTGTTATATAGCTAATATTTATAGGTATTTCAACTATTCCACCACTTTTTATCACATAAGATAAATAACATTTACTTGAAAGAATCGTAGAGTCGCTAGATATATATGTTCGGTTATCAGGAAAATATTTTAGTCTAAAGCTTAAGATGTAATGTGTTCTATTGGAGGACATAACAGCACTATATACCTTAATTGGCCCCCTTAGAGATTCGATAATCTTGTATTTGCAGATGGATGCTTGATTATGACCTTCTCCTATATTTTTCGGTACGCATCCTGTTAAAATAAAGATTTGAGTAGCATTATAACATATATTTACTCTAACATCCTCGTATTTTTGCTTGCTTTCTAAACCCAATACTAATTTTATTCTTCCACCTACTGGTAAACTAAATATCTTATAGGTATCCTTAGCAAGTTCTTCATTTATACATCTCTTTCCAATGACACTCCATTCTCTTCCAACAAAAGAGTCTAAACAAGCAGTAAAATTAGTTTTATTATACGGGTTATATACTTTAAATGTGAAATAAAATCCTGAGCTTTTAGCGTAAGTCTCAGTAATTTTATCCGGCCATATTTCATATATCGGTGTTATAAGAAGTTCCTTAGGTTTTGTTTTAGGTTTAGGTTCATTAGGAATATTTGTACATCCTGCTAATAATAGAATGGGGAGCAAAAATAAAAAATATATACACCTCACAACTTATTAAGGTAAAGTAACTATTTTAGCAGGACCAAGCGACATACTCCTACAATAATCATACTCTAATTTTATGGATATCATAGCAGATTTTCCGAGTTTCAATGAGTTCTCATCCAAATAACAATTATTATTTTGTTTACATTTATCAGCTAGCTTGTCTAAATAAACATAGCATACTATCTCGTTTGAAGGTCTTAGGTATATATAACTCTTACCATCTTTTTTCTCTAATGGATAACACCTGAATATATCACCTCCCTCCTCTATAGATAAATCGTCTACTTTTAGCTCGATTTTATCCACCTTAATTCTCTTTGTATTTGATAAATAATCTCCATTACAACCATCAAGTCCACCATATATGTCTTCTAAAGAGAACCTTATTTTATAGTACCCTCTTATCCCGGATCCTCCTCTTCTCGGGGCTCCTATAGATTTTACACTTTCTATATTAACTATAACAGGTGATGCGCTGTAACATGGTTCTGGCAAACTAGTTGGATCACAAACCATTACTTCTGGAGAGACTTTAGTTATTTTAGGATCATAACCAATACATATAGGTATATAAACTTTTGTTTTTCCTATAAATTCCCACCTAAGTACACCTCTGTATACGCCCATTTCAGACATTCCAGCCGGAATTTTTGTTTCTACTTGTTCATAAATTGTACTTGGTGTTATTTGATTGGAAGTTGGATCATAATATGCCAAATCTATTTGTACATCTTTAGTATATTTTTTTCCAATATTTGGGATAAATGTATATTTTATATTTATCCTATCCTCAGGATAATCAACTCCTGTAATAGTATTCTTGAATTCGATAGAAAACACTACCGGAGACCCCTCCTTATCCGATGTTGATGCAATAATCTCTGAAGGAAAACCAGTAACTTCTACATCTATTACTCCTGGCTGTGATGGTAGTGTACATCTAAAAGAAGACATTAACATTGATGATGACTTTGTCTGAGTATTAGTACATCCTGCCAATAGTATCAATGGAAATATAAATGCAAATCCTATTATTCTTCTATCCATTACTTATCTAACTATGTTCATAAATATAAATCTAAAACTTAACTAATTGTAAAATAAAAATTAAATCTCTGTATAAAAGGGAGTATAGGGTATTTCCGAACTCGCAGATACTTCATAGGTATAATTAATATATGCTCGTACCAATAACTCTCCATAATCTCCAATAAATGTTTCTTTTTTTCTCAGACATATAGGTATTATAAATTTCAATGGATCTCCATCCCTTCTTCTATAATTATCTACAAACTTTTTGGTTATTTTAATATCACAATAATGCTTCTCACCCTCGAGATTGCTACTTTGTTCTCTGCAGTTTATTGAAAATAAGGTTTTAGAATCATCAATTTTAAATTCGTGCCTATAATTATTTTCACATTTTCCATTTTCTAAATTTAAGTAGTTTAAGTCAATGCCCTTAGATGTAAATATATATACCTTGAGATTGTTTATAGACTTTATATTATCTAATTCCCGGATTCCAAACAGTAACACATCATAAGATTCTGTATTTTCCCCGAATAATATTATTGGATAATTGTAATTTCTACCTAATCTAGATATACTTACATGGGGGAAATCCAAAAGCCCTGTATAATATGCTACATCATATTTCGTACTGTCTATATTTAGTACGTTGTAAATAGATTTCTTTCTACTTATAGCCTCTGATAGTACTGTATCAGTGGTTACTAGGGATCTGAAAGTTGTATTCGCTTCCACATTAAAATTAGCTTTTAATGTTACCTCTGCTCTAAACCCGTAATCTTTAAATCTAACTGGTTCATTTATACATTCTTTTGGATTAGTGGTTATAGAACAATCATGACATATTGGTATATTTTTGTTAAACTCTAGAGTAACCTTTATTTGTTGTGCTAATATTCCTTTCACTCCTTTAATCTCCTTTTTTGAGATATTACAGTGACGTACAGAAAAGCATTCATCATAGGTTGTACTTACATTGCAAGAAAATCTAATTCTTTTCCATTCGGGAAAATTGTATCTAATGTAGGAAACCAGATACACATCAGGGATTATAATATCACTACAATTTTTATTCTTGCATTTAAATATAGCATGAGATAATGGTGATAAATAACTAATAGAGATCCCATATTGTTCTCTTATAACTTCTTCGGATGGCTTAGCTTCCTCTATTTCATACATATACTTCCAAGGATTCGTTACTAGGTCCATAGTTTTTTGCAATGATGTGTACATTTCCCTTATAGATCTAGCAGTAGCCTCAACAGGCTCAGTAACAACCTTCCCAGACGCTCCTCTAATATACTCTTCAATAACTTCTTTGAAATTTATTGCAATGTACCCTATAGACACTAGAAAAATAATTAATACAATTATACCAACTGTGCTCTCCCCTTTCATGTTATAACAATTTTTGATATCTCTATATATGGGTTTGCTTCCAGTATCAGTAAGTTATTATCCATTATACATCGTTTTATGTTTAATACTGCGGTTTGTGGTGTAATTTCATAAGTACAATTGTTTATTCTCAGAATACCTCTTCCTTTTATCACAAACAGATATAGTATTCCATTTCTCGGTCGTTTAAACATATGAAAGATTTTGGGTTCTTCTATCTCTATTTCCATATCTCTCAAAACTACCTTATGATCGCTATCTACTAGTATAATGTTCCTACCTGTTTTTAAATATGGGGTAAGTACTAGAGGCGTGTTATGCTTATAGCTACTACAACTGGGAATCGCCAACTCATTTTTATTAATAATAATTTTGATAGATGATGGATCTGCAGGAC
>JAIXNB010000036.1 GCA_020697515.1 Nanobdellota archaeon | reverse complement strand
CTATAATTATCAACAAATATGATGATTTTAAGGATATTGATGTAGACAACCTATTAGAAATTATTATAAAAAAATTAGGATTAATTAGGGTTTTTCCTGTAAACTCTGATAGAGCTGTATTACTTGAAAAAGGATCCACTGTCAAAAATTTTATTGAGAAACTAAATGAGTCATGGTTAGATAAATTTGTTTTCGCTAAAATTATTAGGAGAGGTAAAAAAGTAAGAGTGGGTTTGAACTATCTATTGGAAGACATGGATATAGTTGAGCTAAAACTAAAGGGTTAGGTTATAGCTGCTATTAAAGTAATTGTACGTTCAACACCATCTAATTTCCTTATTATATCTAACACTATCGACCTAAGCTTCTCTATGTTCTCAGCATCAATTTTAATTATTATATCATACTCTCCATAAAGGAGAGACGAATCCAAAAGTTTTATTCCCATTTTTTTTATTCCCTCTAGAACTTCTTTCTCCTTACCAGGTTTTGTGTTTATTAAAACATATGCCTGCACCATTTTATAATTAGGAAACCAAAATATACTTAATGTTTTCAAAACTGTTATTTCCGTGTGTAGCTGCTATATATTGAGATACTCCCAGCAAGTTATCTACTTATTATTCTATATGAGATTTTTTCTACTTTGTCTTCTATACTATTTTTTAGATTATTAAAGATAAAATTTATAGCTTCCTGTAGAGTTTTTACTTTTCTTGGAATTATTGCAAATAATCTTCCGTCAGAGTTGACCTTTATTTCAAAATTTGCCCACTTCCTATAGAATTTTTCGGAGTGATCTCTTGTCCACACTGGAGGACCACTTCTTAATTCATATTCAGGTAAACAATTTGGATACACATATAGATAAATCTTTCCAGTACAGTTGAGGTCTTTTTGAAATATTATGTCATAGTCCAGTACAATAAATCCTAAAGCTGTTAATTGTTTTTTAATGAACTTGAGAAACTTTAAAATTTTCGTATTCTTTACATCTAAATTATTTCCTTTACCTATTACCTCAAATACAATTAGACATGTTCCTAGCCTCTTATATTTTCTAATAAAGTACTCCTCAGTTTTTTGTTCTACAATGAAGTACTTTTCAATGTTATATTTATTAATATCTTCCAGAAACCTTCTAGTGTAAAATATAAACTGTGCAAACGATTTTGTAGAGACAGAAGCTGTTACATTTCTAGCCGGATAGACTGGATCAATTACGATAATAGGGGATCTTAGCCGATGAATATTTAGTTTATTGACAACTTCCTGCTTATTTTTATAAAAGTTCTCGGGATCTATTATAATTTTAGGTTTCCAATTTGAAGAATTCTTTAAAAGGTCTAAAAATGAATTATAGTGTATTGTTAAAACCTCGCAAGCGTATCCAGAGAATCCACTAATATATGATTCTGCGCCATATACTCCTATGGTTCTCATAAAAGCTTTAGTTAGCCGTATCTCATTCGCTAAATACGGTTTTTCTATTATTTTTCTCCTAACGTAATCTACATGGAAAGGGGATAAATCTGTTATATTTTTAGCTTTCTCAGGTTTAGATATTTTTACTATTGGAACTAATTCAAACTCAAAATTTTTGTAATGTACTTTAAAATAATCCCGTGAACCCTCAATTCTAATATAATCAATTCCTAGTTTTTTTAAAGCACCTTCAACTTTGTTAGATATTTTTTCATCATCCTTTGAAAATCTAATGAACAGATCTACATCAGATGCCCCTTTAAGCCATGTTCCTTTCCCAAAAGATCCTCCAACCAGAACTTCCGGCAAATAATCCTCCAGCTTAGATTTAAATTCATTGATTATTCTCCATGCTTTTTCTTCTTCTTCTTTAGAAGGAACTACCATTTTGAGAATTTCTTTTAAACAGCTATCCATTTAATTATGAAATTGTTAGACAATAAATTAAAGATATTCTCTATCGCTTCTAAATTAAAATATAAAAATAGTAAAAGATCTATTGTTCATTATTGTATCTATCTATTGCAGCTTTTATAATCTCTAATGCTCTCTCTTTTCCCTCCCATCCCTTAACTTTTACCCATTTGCCAGGTTCTAATTCCTTATAGTGCTCAAAGAAATGTTTTATCTGATCTAATATAATTCCTGGAACATCTGATATATCCTTGATATCTTTAAATCTTGGATCTATTTTTTCATGAGGGACTGCAATTACTTTTCTATCCATACCACTCTCATCTTCAGTTACTAATACACCAATAGGCCTTACTCTAATTACACTCCCTGGATAGAAGGTATCATAGGATAATACTAATACATCAACAGGGTCCCCATCCTCTTCCAAAGTTTCAGGGATAAAACCATAGTTAAATGGATAAAACATTGCTGTGTAAAGGATCCTGTCCACCTTTATCACTTTTTCTTCTTCGTCATATTCATATTTTATGTTACTTCCTTTTGGAATCTCTATAAACACATATATGTCTTCAGGTGGGTTTTTTCCAGCCTTCATTATTAATATCCCAACCTACTATTAAAATTCTTTTATGCCTATTCCAAATTGCAATATTAGGAAATGAGCAATTAGGTAGAAAGTTATAAAAGTTTCATACTACTTAAACTCAAATGTTTTATGAAGTTGAGATGGAAGATGTGGTGAGAGTACCACCAGATATGTTAAAAGGAAATAAAGAAGAGACAGTATACAACATTTTAAGACTATCTTACATCGGTATGATTAGAAAAGAACTAGGAAAAGTAGTTTCAATAAAGGATATAAAGGAAGTTAGTGAGGGAATGATCATACCCGAGGACGGTGGTGTTTACTATAAAGTGAAATTTGTGGCATATGTATATAGACCAGAGTTGAATGAGCTAGTTTATGGCGTTGTTAACACAATAACAGATTTCGGAGCATTTGTTACTATTGGTCCTGTGGATGGGTTAGTACATATTTCTCAGATTATGGACGACGAAGTTATAGTTTCAGGGAAAGAAGCGTTAATGGGAAAGAAAACTAGGAAAGTTCTGAAAATCAAAGATATTGTACGTGCTAGAGTAATCTCCATAAGCTACAAGGATATAACTAATATAAAAGTAGCGTTGACTATGAGGCAAGTAGGATTAGGTAAATTAGATTGGTTAAAAGAAGAAAAGAAAAAGAAGAAATAATGGGTGTAAAATACATTTACAACACAAAATTCGGATCTATAATATCTCTATTGTACTTAATAATGGAATGTTTATCTTACAAAGGCGAAATACCTTTGAGAATAATTGTAAGATAATATGCCGAGAAGAGGTAAAGTCACAAGGAAAGTTTGTAGGAATTGTAAAGCGATATTAGATTTAAATGTAAAGAAGTGTCCATATTGTGGATCTACTGACTTTACGGAAGAGTATGCCGGATTTATTATAATAATAAATGAAGAAAAATCAGAGATAACTAAAAGAAAAGGGTTAAAGCAGGGTATGTGGGCGATAAAGGTATTTTAAATGCTATAGGAAATATAATACCACTATATAGGCTGCTAAAACAATATACAAATTTTTGTAATAGTATCTTCACTCTCTTTGAATGGGAATTTCCACCAATAGATAGATGCAACTATATGTCCAAAAATAACGTATGCTGCCAAATGTAACGGTAAAAATACTAAGTACACTATATTAGTTAGATTTGCGATTATGAAATACATTTTTAGAGAATTTATATCAGTTATTTCTATTTTTCATAATATACATATATATGAAATATGTTGTCTCCCAGCAATGTTTCTAGTAGTAATATAAATGTTGTAAATAGTAATAAGTTTAGATATTCCATTAGAAATATTGCTACAGTCCTCATCATAAGATCTTTTATATAGTTCCTGTATATACCTATGATGACTAATAAAGCCATTATTAACCACTCCATTTTTGAAAATACCATTACACCAATAAGCAAACCAAAAGAGGCTACTTTAAATCCTAATATTGAGAATTTAAAATATATTATAACTGTCCTTGGATCATATACTAGCATTGCTCCAAATAGAACGCTAAGACCCATTCCAGTAAATATTCTTCTAGTAAATGCATAGGTAATTAGAGAAAATTATGCTCTAGCAATGTAGCTATTGTATAATATATTCCAAACAACTTAGCTACTAATATAGATTTAGATATATCTAGAACTGCTACCAATATAGCTAGATACGAATTCTTTGTTGCTCTATAAATATTATAAGTCCTAAGATTTTCGTCAAGAACATCTTTAAATGATAGAATATCGAATTTTGACATCCTCGATAATATGTAAACAAAGTTTAGAGCGTCTATTAGATATGCTAAAATAATCTTAATAGCTGCTACTATATAATCCATCAAAATTACGGTGATGCTAAAATATTTAGAAATATCCTATTCAAATTTTTAATGGACTATAAATCTGTTGCGAGAAAGTGGGCTTTGTACAATAGAATGAAATATGATAAACTTGATCTAGGGTCTATTATATCAAAAGTTGTTGCAGAACTGCCGGAAATTAAAAAAAATATTAGAGAAATTATTCCAGAAATTAAAAAAATAGTAATAGATATTCAAAAATTGTCTAAAGAGGAAGCTATAGAAATCCTGGAGAGAGAATTTCCCAATATGTTACAAGAAAGAAAGAAGGAGACCAGAAAAGGGTTACCTCCTTTACCAAAGGCTGAAAAAGGAAAAGTAAAAACTAGATTTGCTCCAAATCCTTCAGGTTATTTACATATGGGACATGCCAGAGCAATAGTTCTGAACTATGAATATGCTAGAATGTATAATGGAATATTTGTAGTAAGGCTAGAGGATACTGATCCAAAAGTTAAGAAACCCGTTTTAGAGGCTTATGAAAACATAAAGGAGGATGTGGAGTGGTTGATTGAAGATAAAGTTGATGAGTTCTATATACAATCTGAAAGGTTGGAGATATACTATGATTATGCTAGGAGACTTATAGAGATGGAGAAGGCTTATGTAGATCTATGCAATCATGGGAAGATAGCTGAGTTAAGAAGAAGGGGTGAATACTGTGAACACAGAAATATGCCTGTAGAGTGGCATTTGGAACAATGGGATAAGATGCTAGAAGGAGGGTATGATGAAGGACAAGCGGTACTTAGGATAAAAACAGATCTCCACCCTAATCCTTCTGTAAGAGATTGGATAGCTTTTAGGATAGTTAATCCAGAGAAGAATCCACATCCATGGCTCGAGTATAAATATGGAGAAAATTATGCTAAAAAGTTTTGGGTTTGGCCAACATATAATTTTGCTGTAGCTATAGATGATCATCTAATGGGATTGACACATATATTTAGAATGAAGGAACATGAAGTAAATACTATAAAGCAAAGATATATCTATAAATACTTTAAATGGGAATCACCGGTTATAATAAATTATGGAGCTTTCATAGTAAGAGATATGCCACTGCATAAATCTGAAATACGTAGATTAATAGAGGCTGGGAAAGTGGAGGGGTGGTGTGATCCGTTTTTACCTACTTTGTGTGGATTGAGGAGAAGAGGGATTCTCCCAAAGGCTATTAAAAAATATATAATAGAAGTCGGGCCTAACCCAGCAGATGTAGTTGTAAACTGGGAGAAGATTTACAGGTATAATAGAGAAATTATAGATAATCAATCTAAAAGATTGTTCTTTGTTGAAGATCCTATAAGAGTGTTTATCGAAAACCTTCCGGATAATTTAGAATTAAAAATAAAAAATCATCCTGATATAGATCTAGGATGTAGGAATTTTAAGATCAGTAAACCATATGTTTACATAGAGAAAGGAGATTTGAAATATAAATATATAAGATTAATGGAAGGGTTCAATATAGAGTTGATTAGTGTCGGTGATAATATTACTGCAAAATACATTGACAATTCTCTAGATACTGCGAAAAAGATTGGGGCAAAGATTGTACAATGGGTTCCGGAAGAATACGCTGTAAAAATAACGGTATGGAAAAGTGACGGGAGAATAAAGGGAATTGGAGAGAAATATATAAACGAGATCAAAGATGGAGAAATTGTCCATTTTATAAGATATGGGTTTCTAAAGAGAGAAAAGGAGCATTTCATATATATGCATAAATAGTTTTATATCTGGTTTTTTATATACATTAAGTTAGGTAAACTATTTTAGTAATTTGAAGAGTTCTAGTGTAATCATAATCTCAGTAACATACCAAAAAATGTTATGTTGTGAACAACCACAAAATCTATATAATGATTTGGTCACTTAATTTTTGAATGGAACTTCCTCCAGAAGTTAGCCAAAAACTAGAACAATTCGAGGCACTAAGGCAGACATTATATGCCATACTAATGCAAAAACAAAAGTTAAAGCAGCAATATGATGAGATTGAGAATGCAATAAATGAGTTGGAGAAAATAGAACCAAATAAAAAGGTCTATAAAATGGTAGGTAACGTGATGATAGAAAAAGATAAAGACTCTTTAATAAATGAATTGAAAGAAAAAAAGGAAGTACTTGAGATACGGTTACAGTCTTTGGAGAAGCAAGAACAGAAACTTAAAGAAAAACTTGAAAAATTGCAAGATGAGCTGGAGAAATTACTAAAGACAACGAAGTAGCTTATCAAAAACAAAAATCTATTTAAATTTTTTTAACTTACATAAATAGAAAGTGTTTTATATTGCGTTGTATGTATTTTTATAATGATCTCTCTCTTATCATTATTCAAGAAACGTAAGAATGGAGAAGAAGAGGAGAAGGAGGGTTATATTGAGGTTGTACCCACCCAAACTGCAGAGGAGGTAAAGGTATATGTTAGGGTATTTGTTCTTAAGGAGTTTTCAGATGTTAAAGCTGTAGTTGATACTCTAAGAGAGGGAAATTATATAGTTTTTGTAGATGTTAGAAAATTAAGAGATAGAGATATAGTTGAGCTAAAGAAGGTTGTTAATCGGATAAAAAAAACTGTAGAAGCTCTAAATGGAGATATAGTATCTGTAGGTAATGAGTGGATTATCGCTACTCCCTCTTTCGCTAGAATATATCGCAAAAGGATGGAAGAGATTCAAAAAGAGCAGGAACTTTAATCTTCTAACCTTTCTACTTTAGCTTTATCACTTAATATCGCGGAGTTCCCAAATTTATCTTCTATGACAATAGTTAACTTGTTTTTACCATCTAAGACTCCTTTTAAATAGTCTATAACTCTCTCTGCATTCTTAACTCCCTCCTTATTACCCTCCCTTTCATTGAACCTCTTAGCCATTTCAACAACTTCTAGAATCTTTCGAATAAACCCTTCTATAGTATTTATGAACATCTCTGCAGCTGCTCCTGGATTTATTTCTATACCTACTTCTGGTAGGATAATTTTAGCTGTGTGAGAACGTACTATTTTAGTGTACAAATCTTCTGGATTTGATATAGTCACAGTATATCTACGGGGTTCCTTTAATTCCAGAAGAACCACATCTCCTTTTTTATAGCCGCAGTCTTTACAGAATATTGAATATAAGTATGCCTTACCAACATATGGTAATTTATAGTACATTTCCTTGAGTTCCACGTTAGAGGACCCACACATTGGGCACAATGCTTTTTTAGTCATTTTCTAAAAATGAAAACAACTTATCATGTATATACATGCATCTTAATATCAGATTCAGGTTTGCACGCAACTTTGATATTTCATTATGCGTCACTATAATTTTATTATTAATAATTTTTATATTTTCCTTTTTCTTTAAAAATGAAATTGCTTTGACGAATGTTTCGTGGTTGTAAAAAATTTCTATACAAGATTTATATTTCATATAGCTTTTACTACCTTGATAATCGGTGGTCTTATTTTTACAAGTATCTTACCACCACAGTAGGGACACTTTACAGTTCTTCTTATCATTTCATGGGATATTTTTCTTTTACAAGTGATACAAAGATACTCAACCATTTTTAGTATGGGGAATAAGCTTTGCCTGTAAATACTCTACCACATTTATTACACCTCCAAACGCCATAAGCAACTCTCTTTACAGCTTTATAATTGCAGAATGGACATTTTACTCTCCTATGTTTATATTGCATTTCAATTTCTTTTACTTTATCTCTAATTCTCTTACCATACTTTGCCCCAAACCTAGCAGCAGGTCCTAATTTTTTAGTATGAGAGGGCATGTTACTAAAAATTTAGTAACAATTTATATTTCTTATTGTAGATATCTTATCAACAGTTCTTTTCTAGGAGAGCGTTTATACGCTTTTAATGAGTAAACAGAGATGCTCGGGAATATACAAAATTATCGAATAAACCGTCTTTTCACAAAACTCTTATTAATGTTATGAATAGTGCAAGAAAGAGCAGAGACATATAATGTATCTTCGCAATATTCAATTACTTCTGTAGTGTTTTGTTAGATAGCAATGAAGCTCCTCTCAAAACCTTTAACCCTCTGTCCAATATGTGGGAAAAATAAGCTCGTTTGTTGAAATTAGAAAAGAATATAAAGTAAAAACCTAAAATTTCATTTTTTAATATTGATAAATCCAAATCCCATCGAGTTCAGAACACCCAGACCAGAATCTAAAAGAAATTTGTAAAACATTTTTTCAGATCTATCCAACTTCCTAAGAACATTTAAGGAGTCCCATAGAGAACCTATATATATCACATCTCCTCTGTTTTTTATTCTGGCTTTTACCGCAACTTCCTTTCTGAATTTTAGTTCATCAAATATCGGTTCTTCAAAGTATAATTCGTACCCTGTATAGATGTTATATTTCAACAGACTTTGTTGCTTAAGGTCTCTTAACCACTCAAAAAGACTATCACCTTTTTTAAAGCTATAATAAATATCATCTATCTTTATTATACGGAATCTATTTTTATCTAGGTATTTTAGATCACTGAGTCTTATCTCCTTAACTTTAGCAATAACCTTCAACTTCTCTTTTTTAAATTCACGAAAAACTCCTGCATCTTTTGAGAATACTTTGAACACACAAAACCCATCAGAAAGATAGGCTACCTTACCCTTTTTTAATATCACCGGTGTAGCTGTTTTCCATGGGAATCTTAATTGTAAGTCAAACTTTTTTATCCTAGAGATTTTAAAATTTAAAGCTCCTAACTTTATTTCTCTATATGTCTTCAATTTTCTATATATAACACGAATTAATTTTTCATTTGGAGATGAAATAACTAGTTTGTATTTCCTGCCAGTTTTGAAATCTTCCACAGGAAATATATTTGAAAAATTGAAAAACTTGAATCCTTTATATGAATGTAACCACGTAAATTCAGTATCTTTTAAAATGTTGTATATAAACCCCTGAATAATATAATTATTAATTAATTTGTATTTTGCGTCTTGGCAAGAGACCATCTCTAACAGTACCCTCATTAATTACTGAGCTTAAAAGAATTTTAAATGTATACTAAAAGCTCAAAACACAGATACCAAGTATAAGCCCTCGAAAAATTAGTTATTGTTCTTCCCATCCCTATCTATGTTTTTTATATCCAAGAAAGTATTCGCCTCTCTAAACTTTCTTCTAACTCTCCTAATTTATTTAAAATCTTATTTCTTTCTCTGTATCTTAATCTCTATAAAACCTTATAGTATTTTTAATAGAACTTTATACTCCAAACTCTATATGTTTCAAGATCATCCTTTTTATAGTCAGATAGTTTCCGACTATTTTCTATAAAATCATTATCACCTTGTCTTTTGTGATTTAGTTGACTTATTATTGTTATTTAGACAAAAATGGTAATAGCTGCTAGCGGGGCCGGGATTTGAACCCGGGACCTGGGGGTCTCCCAGGAAGATATCCATATGAGCCCCCCGGGCACTCCTGGCTGCCCCACCCCGCTATCCTACTAATATAAAAATTGACTCAAATCTTTAAAATCTTTAATTTTCTTATTTATGAAAAATAATAAAGGTAAAAAAATAAGTTTTAGAGGTTTTATTCCTTTTTGGCCAGGACTATCTCTATTGTGGATACTCTTCTCTTCTTTCCGTCTGGGGTGGAAAACTCTTCGGAATCTATTTTTACAGATTTTACATCAACTTGTCCGGATAGGAATCTCTTTCTTACTATCTCTGCTACATCTATTGCTCTAGCAGTATATCTTCCTCTTGCCTTTATTACTACTTCTTTTGCACCTTGTGTTGTAAACTGCATTACTACCGCTGTTACATAGTTCATAAATGGTTTGTTTCCCACATAAACTACGCCAGCCTCAGTCATCATAATTCGATGACTTTTTTAATTTTTCTTGTGATATAGCCAGCAATCATATTTCTAACCCTTTTTGATGGAAAGTCTGCCAGAACTTCTAAGATTTTTCTATTTTTTTCATAATCTGTAGTAAATAATTGTCCATATTTATTTAAGAGTTCTTCAGCATAATGTCTGAATTTCTTATTAAGAATTCTTCCCATCCTAAAGATAGTCAACAAATATTTATAAACATTTTTTATGCAATACGAACTAATTTCCTAGAGACTAAACCTATATAATTAGCTATTTTGATGAGGCCAAAGAATCTTCTACTGGGATTAGCGGCTTTATGGAAGCAATATTTATGAGATATTCAGTGCTAAAGAATTTTTATAACAATATATAACTATAAGAAGGATTGGGGATGTCGAACTTAGGCTGGCGAAAGGGTATGTACCCATTACAAAGAAAATTAAAGAACTTACAAAAAGTATCATACAGATTTTAGAATATGAATTTGGTACCGAGGAAGTTATAACCAGATTTGCGAATCCTTTATAGTTTAACTCCTTTGCATGTTTAGTCGGTTTTGAGTGGAATTATTCGGGAATGACTACAGTAACTCTAAAATCGTTAAAAGAGGCATTAAATTAATTGGATACAAATTTCATAGCTTTTGGGGGAAAAGTAAAGATTAAAAAGTTATAGAAGAGCTTAATAACGCGGATATTTGAGATAAATTAAAGGATAAGCTGAAGGAATCCTCAATTATGTCTGTGAAAGCTGATAGTGCTCTGGTGTAAGACGGGTATAATTTATATTTTCATTTTATACCAACAGATAAAAAGGGAAAATTATACAGTAATAAATTAAAAAATAAATATCACTCAAGGTTTGATAAGAAGATTTCATTGGTTAAATACTAAAGATTTTTTGGAAGAACATCAAGAAGATTTTGGTGCTAAAATGAAAACATTAAACTTAGTTGGTAAACCTGCTAAGGCTTCTAGGGAAAATGTTATGAATCTAATACGAGAACGAAATCTATATAACATGCTTTGACAAAAACGATCAGAATTTTATAATAGTATATCAGACTCTTTCCTACTATTTGAAAATACCGGGGAAAATAAAAGCCCTAGAAAATCTAGCTAAATTAACTAAGGATAACCTTAAATAGTTTTGCATTATGCTAAATAAAAGTTTGTGTCTGAAAGTATATAGTCTATGAAACTATATGCAAAAGATTTGCAGAATTATTTAAATAAAGAGGTAATATTCGCGGGGTGGGTACATTCGAAGAGAATTCTAGGTAAGATAGCTTTCATTATTTTGAGAGATAAAACTGGGTTTTTGCAAGCTACATTCAAGAAAGATATTTTGAAAGAGAAGTTTCACAAAGTAAAACATATACAAAATGAGAGTGTTGTAAAGGTAATGGGCACTATTCAGGAGAAAGTAGGTGGTGGTTATGAAATCCTAGTTAAAGACTTTTCTATTATAAATGAATCAGAACCTTTACCAATAGAGATATGGAATCCAGATATAAAGACTCAGTTTATAAAAAGGATTCAATATAGACCCTTAGATTTGAGGAGACCAGAAACTCTTACAATATTTAAAATTAGAAACTCTGTTATCCAATATTTCAGAGAATATTTATTGAATAAGGGTTTTATAGAGTCTCAGACTCCGAAAATTGTTTTGATGGGTGCTGAATCTGGAGCAGATGTATTCAAAGTAGACTACTTTAGGAAAACAGCATATTTAGCTCAATCTCCACAGTTATATAAGCAAATGTTAATGGCCTCCGGTATAGATCAGTATTTTGAGTTTGGGTGGTATTGGAGGGCTGAAAAATCCCATACTTCTAGACATCTAACAGAATTTTATGGATTAGATGTTGAGATGGCTTGGATAAATGATCATTATGATATTTTGGATTTTGTAGGGGATATGCTCAAATACGTTCTTAAGAGAATTTCTAAATCTAATAAAGAAAGTCTGGATCTATTAGGGCTGCATATAGATATCCCAAAGAGTATCCCAAGGATTAGTTTAAAGGAGGCCTACAAAATTCTTGGACAACTAGGCAAAAAATTAAAGTATGGTAGCGATCTTGATTCTGAATCTGAAAGATTACTTGGTAAATATTTTATGGAAGAATATAACGAACCTATAGTATTCATAACAAACTATCCTTGGAGTGAAAGACCATTCTACCATATGCGCCTAGAAGAGGATCCTTTTTGGACAAAATCATTTGATATCTTTTATAAAGGATTGGAGATTTCTACCGGGGCACAAAGAGAACATAGGTTTGAGGTATTGTTAAAACAAGCTAAAGAAAAGAACGTTCCATTGGAACCCCTAAAGTACTACCTAGAGACATTTAAATATGGTATGCCTCCTCATGGTGGATTTGGATTAGGGATAGATAGGTTTGTGAAGCAGTTGCTGGACTTAAAAGATATTAGAGAAGCTGTATTATGGTTTAGGGATCCAGAACATTTATCGCCCTAAAAGTACAGAAACAGTTAATTAGGGATTCTTAAGTCTTGTTTTTTATAAATATACAACTCATTGGCATCTTTGGCATTGTTATATATAGTTTTGGATATCCTAAGGGGAGATTGAAGCCACATAATACATATCCTTTAATGGACTATATTATAGGGAGACCTTAAAGGTATCTTAAGTTGTTAAACAAATATTTATTAATAAAGTGAAAAACAAATATATTCTATGATAAAGCTAACATTGTTTGGTAAGAAAAAAGAGGAAAAACCCGAATTTTCTGTTGAAAATGAGTTGCTTCCGGAGCTGCAAAGACTAAAAGAAGAGGTAGAGAAAGGAGGTACTTTAGATTTTGGGCAATTACCTCAAAATACAGTACCACAGACTGCCCCATTACCATTAAAACAGAGTACTAGAGTACAGCACACCCCACAAGGTTTCCAGCCACAACCAACAATTCAAGCTCCAACCCAAAATATGTATACTCCTCCCCAACCAACGAATATGTCTGTAATTCCACCTGGAGAGCAAGAACAGAGGAAGATAGCACTCCCATCTACACAAAATATAGAAAAGAGATTGTATGAAGAAAGACCAGAACTCTACATAAAAATAGATGATTATAAAAGGGTTCTGGAACTGTTAGATAGATTAAAAGTTAGATTAAAAGATTTAGAGAGTATCCTGGAAGAGTTGAAGATGATAAAAGATAAGGAAGGTGAGAAGTTAGAAGAAATGAGAGAAGAGTTAGAGAACACAAAAGAGAATATAAATTCGGTCTTAGACTTACTAAAACAACCTTAAAAAGATTTAAGGATGGTAATAGTTTATAGCGCCGGTCGTCTAGTGGTAGGATGCGGGCCTGCCACGCCCGTGACCCGGGTTCGAATCCCGGCCGGCGCATATGTTGATATGTATTCTGTTTAAAAACAATGACAATTTACGTTGGAATACCAGAATCCCTAACTGTAAAAAGAGAACTTTT
>JAIXNB010000035.1 GCA_020697515.1 Nanobdellota archaeon | reverse complement strand
TCACCTATGTATATATATTTAGATATTTCTAGTATTTTCTCCGGCGCTCCTTTTACAAACGCTAGGTACTTATCCCCTTTTTTAACTACCACAGACATCCTCTTTCTCACTTGATCGAACTCAAACACATTAATATACTCTAACCTATTTTTAAGTCCGGTTTTGTATGCTAAACTAATCAAAGCACCTTCCAAGGGATCCCCTATAACTTTCCAACCATTATCATATATCAACTCAGATTCCACGCTATTGAGGCATGCCTCTATAAATAAAAACACTTCACTGAGAACTACTGGCTTATCATTGTGTACAATATTGCCTTCTGGGGAGTATCCACTCCCGGTAACATAATACACTTTATTATTAAACCAGAACTTCCTAACTGTGAGTTGATTTAAGGTTAAAGTCCCTGTTTTATCCGTGAATATAACATCAACTGAACCTAATGTCTCTACAGAGTCTAATCTTTTAACAAGAGCCCCTGCCTTATATATTTTATAGAGCCCTATGGTATATATTATCGTTAGTATTGTAGGTAATCCCTCTGGAATTACGGCCACACCAAGAGCTATTGCAAATATTATTGAATCGTATATTGAAAGAACTTTTGAAAAATACGCTAAAGTGAATATCAAAACAATAATAAGGACTGTCAGAACGGTAATAAGCTTCCCAAATTTATCTATCTCTTTCTCCAATGGAGTTTTCTTATATTCTATCGTCTCTACAATTCCATATATCTTTCCAATTTCAGTATCATTTCCTGTAGCAACTACAACTCCTTCAGCATGACCTCTAACTATAAAAGTACCCATAAACAACATATTTTTTCTCTCCTGTATCGGAGTATCCTCAGGTAACACTGTATTTTCTTTTTTTACTGGTTTTGATTCTCCAGTTAATATACTTTCATCAACATAAAGATTCCTTGCAGTGATTATCCTTATATCTGCGGGAACCTTATTTCCTTGTTTTAATATTACTATATCGCCGGGAACTAGATCTGAAGCTTTTATTTTCTTAATTTTTCCATCTCTACGCACAATTGACTCTCCTTCAGATTCTTTTTTAAGTATTGATAGAATTTTTTCAGACTTATATTGCTGAATAAAATCAAAAAAAGTATAAAGACATATTACAAACATTATTAGAATACCCTCATGATACTCTCCAATATAAAATGCTAAAACTGAGGAAAAAATTAATAACAGTATAAGAGGACTCTTAATCTGTTCTTTTATTGTCTCCAAGAGAAGATTCTTCTTTTTCAGTTCTATTTTATTTGGTCCATATACAACTCTCCTTCTTTTAACTTCTTCTTCAGGTAATCCATTCAAATTAGTATGAAGCATAGATAATACTTTATCAATGGGGAGAGCATGCCACATTATCTTAATTCTTAGACAAACTCTTATTAATAATGATGAACAAAGATTATACTGGATGGTGATAAACTGAGCAAGTTTACTAAGCCTTTAGAGATCTTCTATAATTTTCTTTATCTACAACTATTATACCTTATTGAACAATTTAAAAAATATAACTTTAATTTATTTTACTATTATAACCATCTTGTTCTCATGGGGCCGTCGGCTAGCGGGAGGCTGCCGGGTTTGGGTCCCGGTGACCGGGGTTCGAATCCCCGCGGCCCCAGCATAAAGCGATACCTTTGATTATCTATATGTATAATTGTAGTATTTTGCTTAATTATTCAATTGTCATGTACAAACTCTCAGTATTAGATAATATAAGTAAACTGATTACTTAAATAATCACCAATTATGTGTAACTAGAGATTTTCTTGTTATACTAAAAATGAACTATGCGCCGCGGCGGGGATTCGAACCCCGGCCCCCTTGACGGGGATTCGGTCTCAAGCCGAACCCCTTAGTCCGCTCGGGCACCGCGGCAACACTAATAACATTTAACCATTTTGAACAATATAAATCTTTAAAATAAATACAAGCCTGAACAGTTATCTAGTTTGTTGGTAAAACACTTAAAATTGGGAATTATATAAAGTGTTAATGGGTTATAAAGATAATCTAGAAACAAAACATTTTTATTCAATAACTTGTGACGGATGGAACAAAAAGAAAGATAAAAGTTCTGTATTTTTATTTTTAGAAACTATAGAAAAAACTTTAAATGACTATCCGAAAAACAAAGACGATGTTTTAGAGGTTATAAGGCAGTTCTTAAAATCTGTATATGTACTCTTATGGGATTCCAGTAAGTATGAATCTTTCTTAAGAGCTGCAGTATATGTTGAGGGGAAAGCAGAGGAATTAGAAAAAAAATACAAATTATCAGAATTCGTAGATTTCTCAGAGGTAGAGAATGATGAAATAAAAGCTCTGAATAATTTAAGAATAAACCTTAGAATTTTAGAAAGTTTATTTTGGGAATCCGCAGAGCAATTACCAGATAGGGGAGAGTATCTAGTTGTCCCGCACTTTTTAAATGTCGCATCTAAGTATGTATTCTATTACATTATAGATAACTATGATATCCAGAAATTTTACAGAGGTTCTAAGTTGCTTATAGATTTTAACAAATTAAATGTGGATGAGGATAAATTTAAGAAGTACTGTTGGATATACCAAAATAAAAAACTTTCGGATTTCCTATAACTATTAGTAAAGTTTATTTTAGAATATTAATAATCATTAATCCAAATTTCAGTGTTTATGGTTAAGTATCATATAATCACTTTTGGATGTACTCTGAATAAATCAGAATCCCTTCGAATGAAATATCTATTGAGTAATTCTGGATATACTTGGGCAGATAATCCAGAAGAAGCTGATATAATAATTATTAACACTTGCACTGTAAAAGGTTTAGCTGAAAATAAGGTATATAGAACTATAAGAAAACTAAAAAATAAAAAAATAGTTTTAGCAGGGTGTTTAGTTCAACATCAGCCGGAAAAATTCAAAGACTACCCGTTGATTGGTATATACAATATAGATAAAGTTGTTGAAGTGGTTGATAAAGCTTTGCACGGAGAAAACCTAAAATTACTTGGGGTTAGAAATATAAATAAATTAAAAATACCTTCTTTAGATGAATCTCCAATAAAAATAATACCTATCCAAGAAGGTTGTCTTTGGAGATGCTCTTATTGTGCAACCAAACTTGCAAGAAGTTTAATGCAAAGTTTCCCTCCCAGGTATGTATATCAAGAGATAATGGATGCTGTGAGAAAAAAACTGCCAATAATATATCTAACAGGAACTGATCTTGCAGTTTATGGATTTGATATAGGTATAAAACTACCAGATCTTTTAAGAGGGATATCTAATCTAGATGGTACATTTTTTATAAGAGTTGGGATGGCAAATCCAGGTATACTAAATATGTTCTTTGATGATCTATTAAAAGCTTATAAAGATCCAAGAATTTTTAAATTCTTCCATATCCCAGTGCAAACAGGATCTAATAAAGTTTTACAGGATATGAAAAGGAGATATACTGTTGAACAATTCTTAGAACTTGTAGAAAAAATAGAAAAAAGATATCCATATGCAACTATAGCAACTGATATAATAGTTGGATATCCTACAGAAACTGAAAAAGATTTTAAAGAAACTTTAGAACTCATAGAGACTGTAAAGTTTGATATACTAAATATCTCCAGATTCTGGCCTAGATCAAAGACAGAGGCAGCAAAGCTTAAGCCATTACCAAGCGAGGTTGTTAAAAAAAGATCTAAAAAGGTTAAAGAATTGTTTAGCAAGCTTGCAATAGAGAAGAACAAAAGATGGCTTGGATGGGAAGGATGGATTATTATAGAGTCCCTTGGTAAATTTGGAAATACGTGGATCGGAAGGAATTTTGCATATAAACAAATAATAGTGAAATCTGATAAAAGCTTGTTAGGGAAATTTGTCAAAGTAAGAATTATAGATG
>JAIXNB010000034.1 GCA_020697515.1 Nanobdellota archaeon | reverse complement strand
TTGACCCTGAAAATGTAATATTCTATAATCTTCTATTTTTCTTACAGGTTGATTGTACACAACACACGTTCCTACAACATCATTCTTTTTTTCCTTATCTTCCTCCTTTTTCTTTTTTCTCTTAAAGATATTGAACACCATTCTAGTTTATTTAAAGTACTCCTCTTTAAATCTTTATTTTAACCTAGTAGTGTATGGGTCTTGCTGAGTTACGTGAACTAATCAAACCAGTCATTAAAGAAGTAGACTTAAGATTCTTCATGGGGAAAAGAATAGCGCTAGACGCATTTAACACACTATACCAATTTTTAACCGCAATAAGGCAACCTGATGGAACCCCTCTGATGGATTCGAAAGGTAGGATAACCTCCCATCTCTCTGGGTTATTTTATCGTACAAAGAATTTATTAGAGTATAATGTAAGGCCTATTTATGTTTTTGATGGAAAATACCCTGGATTTAAGAAAAAGGAAATAGAATTAAGAGAAGAAATTAAGAAAAAAATGGAAGATAAGTATAAGAAAGCTTTAGAGATGGGTATACTGACTGATTTAAAAAAATATGCACAAGGTACCGCTAGGTTGACACCAGATATGATAATGGAAGCTAAAGAACTTCTAGATGCAATGGGGATACCATGGATACAGGCGCCTTCCGAAGGAGAGGCTCAGGCTGCATACTTAGTTAAGGTGGGGTTAGCAGATTATACTGGATCCCAGGATTATGATTCATTATTGTTTGGATCCCCTAGAATTGCTAGAAATTTAGCAATCACTGGAAAACGAAAAATAAGAGGGAGAGAAGTAGAAATAAGACCAGAGATAATAGAACTAAAAGAGATCTTGAATTATCTAAAATTATCTCACGAGAAACTAATATGGCTAGCTCTTTTAATAGGGACCGATTATAATCCTGAAGGAATTCCCGGGATAGGGTTGAAAACAGCATATCAACTAGTGAAAGAGGCAAAAGACCCTGAGAAATTGTTTAAATATGTCAATTGGGAAAAGTACTATCCGGATATAAATTGGAAAGATATTCTTGATTTTTTTAAGAACCCGCCCATCGTAGAGATTGATGATGTTAAATGGAGAGAACCAGACGAGGAAAAGATATTTAGAATATTAGTGGATCGACATAATTTTAATCCAGACAGAGTTAAGAGAGCTGTTGAAGAGTTAAAAAAAGCCATAAAAGCCGGAACTCAAAAGTCTATACTGTCATTTTTCAAATGATAAAGATAGCAGATCCTTTATATAACATCGTGACTTTTCCAGAATATTTCAAATCACTTATTGATAACCCATATTTACAGAGATTAAGAAGGATTAGGCAATTAGGGACAGCATATCTAGTATATCCTTCTGCCAATCATACAAGGTTCGAACACTCTCTTGGTGTTGCCTATTTGGCCGGTATGATTGCTGAAAATCTAGAACTAGATAAAAGTCTCTATATTGCTGCAGGACTTTTGCACGATATAGGTCACGGACCTTTTTCTCATTTATCAGAAGAGGTATTAAAAAACTTTACAGGAGTTAAACATGAAGATCTATCTATAAAGAAAATAAAATGTCTAAAAGATTTGTTGAGCGATATTGGGGTCAGATATAGAGAGATTATAAAAGAGATTTCTGGGAGGGGTGTTGGTATAGTGGCAGGAGATCTAGATGCAGACAGATTGGATTACCTACAAAGAGATGCATACTTTACTGGAAATTTTAGTGGAATAAATAATATTTTCTACTTAATTTACAATTTTATTGTAGATAAAAATAAAAATACCATCGCTCTCAAAGAAAAAGCAATACCCATTACAGAATCCATATTAGCTAGCAGGTTGATTATGTATAGGACAGTCTATTTACATAAAACTGTGATCGCTTCATCTTTGTTATTACAGGAGAGTATAAAGAATCTTCTGGATGAGTTCTCTCCAGAAGAAATATATAGTATGGATGACTGTCAATTAATCTCTATTCTTAGATCAAAAAACGACACCTACCATAAAAAACTAGAAAATAGAGATTTGCCGAAATTAGTATTCACTATAAAGTTAGACACTATTCAAAATTATGATTTTAAGAAGTATAATGAATTATTAGAGGATCTTCGTACCGCTTTAAACTCCAATTTCGTGTATTTGTGGCCCATGTCTAATAAAAAAAGGAAGTGGCACACTAACATAAAAGTTTTGATAGATGGAGAATCTAAGAAGTTGGTAGAACTATCCTCTCTATTAAGGAACATACTAAAAGCCGAAAGAGACATGTATCAATTAAGAGTATATGTAGATAGAAGCTTAGTTAAAAGTGATAATATAAAAGTAATACAGAGTATAATTAATAAGTTATACAAAAAATAATATAGTTATATTTTCTGATACTTTTTAATAAAATCCTGAGCTTTTCTTGGATTTGTAGTCACCATAACTATAATAGAGTTGCTATGCTTTGATTTGGGATTTATAGTGAATGAATATCCACAATATACACATTTTTTTCTCCATTTTCTATAGTCCTTTGTAACTGGCAAGAAAATTTGAAGCCTTCCGCATTTTGGACATTTTACTATTAAGAGAACACCCATAATACAAAGATATTTAAAGGATAAGATTAAATTTGCTAATGGATCTTGGAAAGAAAATAATATACATTTTTAAGATAACAGTTGCAGTAATACTATCTCTGCTAGTTTTTATGATTTTGTTCAAACTGGTGTACTATATTTTTAATTTACTCTATGCAAACCCTCTAGAAAGGTTTGAACCAATTAATGTTAAAAACATGCTCGGAGACATTCTATTAGTATTCGTTTTGATAGAGCTTCTGAGAACAGTATATATATACGTTGCGAATCCCGATGTTTACCTAAATGCGTTAGTAGAAGCTGCCTTGGTTGCAGTATTAAGAAAAATTATATTGGTGGAAGTAGAAAAGTTAGATCCTCTATATATGTTATCATTAGCTGTTCTCTTTGTTTGTATGTCCCTACTATATCTTAAGATGCAAAAACAAGATCAGTAACTCTTACCTATATACACCCAATACTTCGCAGGTTTGTTGCAATATACACATCTTCCTTCTGCTTCCTCAGGTTCTAGGTCTGTACCCCTAACCTCCACGTGTAATTCCTCTTTCAATTTTCTAGCACACCCTTCTTCCATACAAAATGGAGCTTTTACGACTTTGAGTTTAGATATAGCTCTTTTTAAGTCTTTGTATGATCCTACTCGAATAATCTTTTCTTCAAAATATTTTTTTGCTTCTTCTTTTATATATTTATCATAATCATCTACTAGTTGCTTTATAGTACTATTTATGTTATCCAATTCTACTACAATTTTTTTAGCCTTAGAATCTCTTTGTCTCATCGCAACAACAACTCGCTTTTTCTCTATATCTCTAGGACCAATTTCTATCCTGAATGGAACTCCTTTGAATTCCCAATAGTTAAACTTCCATCCAGGAGTTTTATCCTCCCTATCATCTAAATAAACTCTATACTCAGTTTTCAATGATTCATATACTTTTCTAGAATATTCTAGAACTAAATCTCTCTGAGAGTTCTCATAGTATATTGGAACTATCACTATTTGGATCGGTGCTATACTAAATGGTAAGATAAGTCCCTTATTATCTCCATGAATGGCTATTACTGCAGCCGCAAACCTCATAGATACTCCAAAAGAAGTTTGCCATACATATTTATATCTGTCAAGATTTTCTAAAAAGTTCTTCCCTAGTTCCTTAACCACAATTTCATCAAAAACCATAAAAATATCTTTGTTATCCAACCTGTACTCCCCATTTCTTATAATTGAACTCTTCTCAAGATCAAAAATCTCATATTCTATGGAGGAATCCTGTACCTTAAATCTAATTTTTATATTCATATCTTTGCTAACAGCTTCATAGACACAATCATCCACTTTTATATACGGATGCTTATCCATGAATTTTATTTCAAAAGCTTTTGCAAAATTCTGCCCTAACATATGGGTAGTTCCTATTTGCAAAAATCTGCCATCAGGTAAAACTGTATCTGCGGCTATGGTATAATCTGCTCCAGCAAATTTATCCCATTGGGGTCGAATGATCCATATATGAGGAATAGAACAAATCTCCCAGAACAACTTTAAATAAATATCTATGGATTTTTTTATCATCTTTTTAGCTTCCTCCTTAGTCCTGTGGGCAGTATGTGCTTCATTCCACAGGATTTCTCTACCACGAATAAGAGGTTTTGTTGCTTTAGTCTCATATCGGTACACAGTATTCGTCATGAAGTATTTTATAGGCAGATCTTGGTATGATTGTATCCATAGTGAATACATATAGTACATTTCAGTTTCTGAGGTAGGTCTAAGGATCAACCTTTTTTGATCGCCTTCCAAAACCCAGAAAACCTCCTCTTCAAAACCCTTTATATGTTTAGATTCTTTACTAAATATTTCACAGGGAATTAAAATGGGAAACCATATAGGTTCAAACTCTTCCTCCTCTAGTAAACCCTCAAGCATTCTTAAAATCCCTAAAACTATTTTGTATCCATAGGGTTTATAAACCGGCATTCCTTTTATAGGATATCTGTCATCTATTATGTCAGCTTTTCTTATTACTTCATTATACCACTCTGAAAAGTTGTTTTCTTTCTGCATCTTAATAGGGCGAAATTATATCCTTTAATATTTTTAGCTAATGTTGCGAACGAAGGGTATGAGCCCCTCCACCCCAAGGACAGAGCTTCCTCCATTCTATCTCCTTTTACGGTTATGACTTCATACAGAGGTTCTGGGATTCACTCCCCCACCGACGGACTCATTATCCGTCGAGCTATATCCCTATTACTTCCTTCCTCGACGGAAACATCCCTTAATCCTTATTAAATTTTACAATATCTAAACTTCTTCATCCTCACAACCATGAAGCCTCGCCCTTTAGAGCGGGGAGTAAATTTCTTTTCCTTTTCTTGCAATATTGATTGAAGCATTTAAATCTCTACCGATAACCAAAAAGTATTTATATTTTGTGATGTAAAATAGGTATAGAGGGTCGTCTGGCCCGGCCCGGTGACACCAACCGAGCCGATGACCCCGTCGTGAGACGGGTGCGATGGTGGTTCCCCTGCGGGGAACCCTCGCCCTTTAGGGCGAGGAGGAGGTCAGAACTGAAGGTCCCGCTCTTCAGGGTAGGGAGGAGTCAGGATGAAAACAAAGGATATTCTGAACGATCAGAACGAGAGTAGTGTAGATAGAGTATTAACTCAGACTTTAAAGTATCTAACTCCTTTTTTAGTTTTTTATATCTCCTCTCAAAGTTGTTCCTAAGTTTCTCTACTTCTGATTTAGGTACAAAGTTTCCCTTTATAATTTCAAGTAGGAGATGGTTCACGACTTTTTCCACCTTCTCTTGTGTCTTATATCTTTCCAACAATATGTCATAAATCTCCTTTTTCAATTTAATTTCAATGCACATATATATAACACCACCATACATTTTAAGTACCTTTGCGTACTATAGGTAATTATGAGGGC
>JAIXNB010000033.1 GCA_020697515.1 Nanobdellota archaeon | reverse complement strand
ACGAATATATTTTAATTAAAATGAAAACATTAAAGCAAATCAAAAGTTATATTTGGCGTTTGAAACTAAGAAATTAAAAAAAGAAAATTACGAAATTTTGGAAAAGTGGTCGAAAAGAGATGTCTGAGAAATTCTAACAAGTGTAGATAACACTAGGATTGTTATAACTATGATCAAAAGTCCAAGAATCATTAGTATTACAACTGAAAGCCTCGCCCTTTAGGGCGAGGAGGAGGTCAGAATATCTAAACTTTCCCATCCCCACTCTAAAAGGTGAGGTTTTCGGTTATAAAAGATATTGAAGAGAAAATTTCCAAGTAAAGTGATCCATATACTATATAAAGGCAACCCCTCAGGTTTATTATCTTTAGCATTAAATGTTTATTAGGTAAATTTTAGCAATGATGTACGAGTATGTGGATGCACATATTCACCTCCATGGGTTTGAGGAGAAAGAAAGAGAAATTCTATTGAAGAATAGAGAATTTATCTTCTTGGCGGTCGCAAATGATGTTTCTTCAAGTTTCTTCAATATGAAGTTATCTTTACTATATGAAAATGTTATCCCTGCTGTAGGGATACATCCATGGAATATTGAGAAGACAAAAAATGAAGATATGGCTAAAATTGAGAACATTATAAAAAGGACCAATATTAAAGTTCTAGGAGAGATAGGAATTGATAAAAAATTTGTTCCTGGAACTATAAACAAACAAAGAGAATTCTTTGAAAGATTTTTGAAACTTGCAAAAGAGTATGACCTATCTGTAAACTTGCATACTCCAGATGCTTGGGAAGAGGTCTTTGATATTTTAATCAAATATGACATTAAGAAAGCATATTTTCACTGGTATACAGGCCCTGTAAGCATGTTAGAAGAAATACAAAGCAACCAATACTTCGTGGGAATAAATCCAGCAATATTTTTACAGAAGAAACATCAGGAAGTCCTAAGATATGCTGATTTGGATAACATAATAACAGAGTCAGATGCTCCATATAAATATAAAGGAATTTATTTGCATCCTGAAAAAATAGAAGAAGTTATAAATTATATAGCTGAAAGAAAAAAAGTTGATTCAAAATATTTGAAAATTAGACTTAAGGAAAATTTATCTAGATTTTTATCCTGAACACTATCTGGTGTAGCCTAGTAAATACTATTAGAGTATTTAAAGATTTCTTACTATTTCTTTTTAGAAAATTTAAAAACTTCTTTATAGTTATAATTTAAATCCTCTATATATAGTGTTTTTGCTTATCAACAATGCTTATAAATATTGAAAACCATAAAGATTATTATGTGGGTGTTAGATGACAACATCCAAAAAATCATAAATGCTATTGCGGAGAAAGATACATTTACAGAAAAGGAATTGAAGAAAAAATTAAAGATTAAGGAGAATGAAATTAGAAAAGTACTATATAGATTGCATGAACTGGGTGTAGTATATCCCATAAAGACGGTCGTGATAAAGGAGGGAAAGTATGATTACGAGTGGGGAGCGAGAATTAATGATATTGAAGAAATATATAAAATCATAGTGGAGAGAGAATTAGAAAAATTGGAGAAGGAAAAATCATCTTTGCCAGAGATGGTGTATATGTGCGAATATTGTGACTTACAATTTGATTTTGATAAAGCAGAGGAATATGATTTTAAATGCCCCGAGTGCGGAAGTATCTTAATGCCAAAGAGAAACTTGAGGATTTGTGAGATTGAGGAGACAATTCAAAGATTAAAGGATCTGTTAGTCAAAGCCAGACAACTAAAATTACAAATTACTAACTAAGGCTTCGCGTATATGCTATTTTTAGATCCAATTTGGATGTTACTAACCCAAAAATCTTATTATAATTGAGTACTGATGTTTGTTGATTTCTAATTTTTCTTTTTCTTGAAAGGAATCCCTTGAGATTATTAGACTTTATTCAATAGATAGATTGTTGGAATTAAAACCAAACAGGACAAAAACTCTCTAGGATAGCTAAACACTCTGGAGATAAACACCACTAAAACTAATTATCCCATATATCATCAAGTTTCTTAATCTCATCGAAAATTCCGATTATTTTATAAAATGTTGTAACCTTCCTAAGCTCTATTAATTCCTCATCATTTAAATTTCTTTCAGCTTCAACAAAGAATATATACTCTCCTAACTTAGTTCTTGCAGGCCTAGATTCTAACTTTCTTAGATTTATATTTCTTTTATAGAATACTTCGAGTACATCTTTTAGGGCACCCGGTCTATCCTCCACACCAAAGAATAAAGCTGTTACAGACCCCTTTTTCTCACCCTTACCTTTCTTTCTAATGAGATAAAATCTAGTAATATTTTTGGTAATATCTTGAATGCCCTTTCTAAGTATGTATAGTTTGTTTAACCTAGCTGCAGTCTCAGATGCTATCGCTGCAGAATATTTATCTAAAAGTCTAATTGCATCTGATGTACTAGAGGTATATCTAATTTCTACATTAGGTAAATAATTATTTATGAATTTCATACACTGAGCTATTGCCTGTGGGTGAGAATATATAACTCTTATATCTTTAAGGGATAGTTCCCTTTTTGCAACTAAACAATGATTTATTTCCAATTTTGTTTCTCCAAAGACTTCAACATCTCGGCTTAATAAAGAATCTAAAACCGGTAAGACAGTTCCATTAATTGAGTTCTCTATAGGGACTAATCCATAATCAACAATGCTATTTTCAACTAATTTTATTACTTCGTCGGTCGTCGAGCAATATACTAATGGTAATCTAGATCCAATAAGGTTTAATGCTGCTTCTTCACTAAAGCTACCTTTTGGTCCTAGTACTGCAAGCTTTTTACGAATTCCTACAACTTTGTATTCTTCCTCTCTTGTAAGGTTTACTATAGCATCGTATACTTGTTGAATATAAAGAGGATTGAGATCAGTTTGAGTTACTAGCTCCTTAATTTTTACTCCTTCAATTTTGCTGAATGCAATTGGTTCGTTAATTCTTTTTTTATGTATCGCAATCTTTCTACCCGCGTTTGCTCTCCTTTCTATAAGTCTAAGGATTAAATAATCTAACACCTTTATGTAACTTCTTAGTAAATGTAAGCTATCTACATCAATTGTGGCCTTATATGCCTCCAATATAAATGGATCGGAGCGTCCTAAATTTAATCTGTGAAATAGTTTTTTGAACTCATTTTCATTTTTGACTCTCTCATGAAATTCAATTATATGTTGCACAAATTTTTCTCTTAAATTCTCAGCATTCTTCTGAATTAAGTAATACATTTTCCAGTCCTGATTTAATATACGTGCTGTAAGTTTGTAAATAATATGAAATATCGGAGTTGCATACCTTAAATTATCCTTAAAATTCTCAGATAAGAAGTCTGCCAAGGCTAATAATATGAAGTGTGGTAACCCCTGTATCTCTGCCATTTTATGATCATGTAAATCCCTTGATATGTTAGTGATAATCGCTCCAGCCTTCTTAAATTCATTTAAAATTATCTTTTCTTCCTCTCTACCCGATTTCACAACTACTATTATATTAGACAAGCTTATATCGCTATTTGGGCCAAACATGGGATGAATGCTCAAATAATCAAATCCCGACTTGTCAAGAAGAGGTAGAACATTTGATTTTATCGAGGAAATATCAACAAGCAATACATCATCTCTTGCATAGTTCTTTATATTAACTAATGCATCAGAAATAGTATCTATCGGTGTACATAGAAAGATAACATCAAACTTCCCTATTTCATTGATTTCAACATCGCTCTTTTCTTTTACAATATCATACCCAGCGACATCATAACCTCTTGAGTAGAAAAAATTTTTGAAAAAAGAACCCATCCCACCTACACCGTATATGAGTATTCTCATACAACTAAATATATAATTATCTCAAAAATAAAGATTCAAAACTACCAAATATGTAAAACAAACCCTTTTAAATATTCTAGTTCTTTATGGGGGAATATCACTTTGTGGTCAAAAGCTTGATGTAATCTAGAGATTAACTCAAATCTCCTGCTTTTCCTTCTAATAAGAGTCCTAAGTATAGAAAACATCTTATCCTCTTTTAGGTCTTGGGAGCAAGAGAATGATATGAGGTACCCATCCTTTATCAAATCTATTGCCATGGAATTAACTAATATAAATGATCTAATACCTTTTTTGTAATTTTCAGATAGAAGATCAGGTGGATCTAAAATTACTACATCAAACTTTCTATTTTCTGCGGAGAATTTCTTGAGTACTAAATATGCGTTAGTGTTTAATACTTTAGCATTATCTATTCCGTTTATTTTGAGATTCTCAATAAGAACTTCTACAGAAGATCTATTTTTTTCAAGGAACCACAGTTCATCTGCTTTATCAGAGGATATTATTCCAAAGGACCCCGTGTAAGAAAACGCATCCAATGTTTTACCATAAACAAATTTTTTAACAATACTTCTATTTTCTCTTTGGTCTAAAAACCATCCTGTTTTCTGCCCACTTTTAACATCCACTATAAATTTTTTACCCCCCTCCTTAATTGTAGTTCGTGTTTTTGAGCCATACAGAATCCGCTCTTTAGGGGGTAACCACTCCTTCTCTCTATTCTTCCCGACACTTTTCTCATAAATAGTTTCAACATTTTTACCAACATCCAGTATAGCTTCTTTTATAATATTGATATTTTTATCGAAATAAGGATTAGTGTTCTGTATTACAATTATGTTTTCGAATTTATCCACAATTAGGCCGGATAAAAAGTCAGATTCAGAGTAAACCCATCTATAATGTCTGCTATATCCAATTTTATCTCTATACCTTTGCGCAATTTTAAGCTTGTTTACAATATCTGAGTATAAATCATAATCCTTCTCTGTAGAAAGAATTCTAATATAATGTTTAGGATTCTTCGGATTTATTGTTGCCCAGGCCACAAATTTATTTCCACAAACTAATTTAACTAAGCTACCTACAGGATACTCTCTTTTTTGTACTTCATTTATTGTAAATACTTGCTTCCCTCCAAAAATCTTGTTTCTAATCCTCTTACTTACCTTTATTTCATATTCTGTCATACTGCATATTGTAGGGCTAATATAGCATAATAGAAAGCTGAATCTTCGTCTCCCAATTTGTATAAATCTTCAGCATACTGTAAATAATTATATGCACTTATAGAAAAACCATTCTTCTGCATGAAGAACTTAGTTAGGTTTATTATACTATATAATGCTTTTTCATCTCTATAGGTTATCAGACTACTATATACCTTTGCTAGATATTCTCTAGCTTCAAAGCAATTATTTGTTTCTGGTAAATTATTATAGATGTACTTAACAACTTTATACTCTTCTAGGACAGATTTACAAGTATCTCTTCTGTTTATGTTTTGAGCTAAATTCATAAATTTAAACCATCCTTCTGCAGTGTAATATCTCCAATATTTGGCTGCCCCAGTTAGATTCTTGGCAGTATTTAATCTTTCCATCACCTGGTATTTTATTTCTAAGCATTCATAAGTCTTACAGTTTACAGACTTTAGTTTATTTTCTAGTTCTTTTATTAGTCTATTTACCTCCGAATCATTCAAAATCGTTGCATTCTTTTTAAGATGTTCTCTAAAACAGTAACTTGCAGCAGAGTAATATCTATTTTTGCTTAATAACCCAGTTACTATATAATTATCTATGTTTTTACATATATTGATAGTTATATTGTGAATTATATGCTTATACCCCTCTGGAACAGTTAAATTTTCTGTGAAAGTTTTATTAAAATATATCTTGAGAAGATCCAATATTGTGTACGCCGGAATTATATGTTCGTTGTTCGCTGGGGCAACAAGATATTCTGATTTCTGTAAAGTAGCATTCAATTTTTTAGGTATACCAGAAACTGGAGCTATTACTCCATTTGGCAATATAAACCCTGTTATAGGATAGTTATGTATTCTAGATAGATTATTTTTTATTTTTTCAAAGAAAGACAAAATCAATAAAGAAAAACCCGCTGTTCCAGAAAATCCTTCCCCGTATACTACGTCGTCTGTATAAAATAGATAGGTATAGTTATTACATTCTTCAAATAATTTACATACTGCTTCTTTTGCTAAAACAAAGCTTACTGCAGACTCTTTATCAAAAAATGGAGGCAAACTAATAAATACTTTTCCATTTCCAGGAAAGATGTTTATATTAAAAGTAGTTATAACTCCATAATCCCCGCTAACTGCTGGAATGTATACCCTATCTATATATAGGTTCTCAGGGATTATGAACTGGCCAAAAGTAGTTTTGGTCTCTTCCTTATATGCTACAGAAACTTTTGCAAAAAACAATAATATGTATGTTAACAGTATAACGAATAGAAACAGCAATGGTAGTACATTTTTTAACTTCTTATCCATAAAAATATCTCATTATAAAAATATTTATTAAGAAAAGGTAATTGTTTATAATTATTATCCTAAACCATATTCTTTTAGTTTTTGCTTTATCATTTTGGCAAGTTTTGATATTCTTTTTTCAATCTTTCATTAAAGAATCTAACAAGTGTTCCTAATGTTTTTCTATTTCTAAATACTGCCTTTATTATTTGTTCTTTTATTTAGGTTCTTATTTAGATCTTTAATTTTCTCAAAACTAATATCTGAACTATTATCAAATTTTACTTCAGCTGATCTTCCTATAAAGTCGGGAGTTCTATATAGGGTGAGGGATTTAGGGTTACATCTTTTTTTGTTCAGCTCAGGAACTAAATTTTAGACCCGCTGCGACTATGTGTGGAAAAGACTATAAAAATTTTGAAAGATGCTAACAATCGGTTTTGTAAGCTTAAACAATCTCTATAGAACGTTTAGGATTTTCGGATAATTTTATTAAAAGTTCTCTTTTCTCCTACGAATATATTCATTCAAACTTTTACGGTATTTTTATAACCCATTTAGTTATCATAATCCCAAATATTTCTTAATCTTCTCAGATTCAGGATTTGAATCTTCTCCAATTTTCAAAGGTTTTTTAAATCTCTCCATAATACCCCTCACATATTTTTCATTAATTTCAATCATAACAAAATCTCTATTTAGAGCTTTTGCTACATATCCTGTTGTTCCAGTTCCAGCCAATGGGTCTAAAATTAAGTCTCCTTCCTTTGTAGATACTAGAATAACTCTTTTTAATAATTCGATTGGTTTTTGTGTTGAATGTAACCTTTTTCCATCTTCATTTTTCAACCTCTCACTGCCTTGACATATTGGTAAAACCCATACATTTGCTCCAATCTTACCTATACCAAATTTTCGCGCATATTCTCTATTGAACGTATAGTTCTTCACATTCTTATCTTTTACAGCCCATATTAATGTTTCAGTAGCATTAGTAAATCTTACCCCTAACCAATTCGGCATGGGATTTGTTTTAATCCACATAACATCATTGAGTATCCAATATCCTAAGTCCTGCATAATTTTACCAATCCTAAATATGTTATGATATGTACCAATAACCCAAATTGTAGCATTCGGTTTCATAACTCTCTTAACTTCAGTTAAAAGACTAGTTATAAACTCATCGTACTCTTGGAAAGATGAAAACTTATCCCAATCGTCATTAACCCTATCTACATTAGTTCTTACATGCCATCTCTTTAATTTTTTATTTGGTAATTGTAAAAAGTAGGGAGGATCAATAAATACCATATCAAACACTTCATCATCTATTTTCTTCAAAACTTTTAAGGCATCTCCCAAGATAACTTTGTTTTTTATTTCATCAATAGAATATCTCTTTTTTTCATCATAATCTTTAATAACTAGATTATTTAACTTGATATGCTTTAATACCTTTTTAAATGGCGTATTTTGAATAGCTCTTGTTTTATATAGTTTCATAATCTATATTTAGTATTAAATTAGTATTTTAAATTTCAACAAAATACAGTCTAGAATAAAATTTATAAACAGAATTTTAGAAAAACAAAGTAGACCATGTTACTTAAGCATTAAAGGTTATTCAAAAAGTCTTTTAATATATACTCAGAACTTACTATGATTAGAAATACCTTTTATTAACGCCCAATCCAAAAACAGTTATTTATAAATCTTTTTTATCTCTATTTATCAATGCCTCAGCACGGTCATAATAGACCCAGAAGGGGGTCGATGGGATTCTGGCCCAGAAAGAGAGCTAGCAGAATTTATCCAAGAATAAAATCATGGCCAAAAATTGAAGAGATAAAACCAGTTGCATTTGCGGGGTATAAGGTGGGAATGACTCATATATTTATAATTGATAATAGATCGAAGTCTTCCACTAGAGGAAGTGAAATAATTGTTCCAGTAACAGTTATAGAAGTCCCTCCTCTTAAGGTTGCAGGAATAAGGTTGTATAAATTATCTGGGGATGGGTATAAAACTTTAACAGAAGTTTGGTCCACGAATATAGATCCCAGGATAAAGAGAAAGGTATCTACATTTAGCATAAAGGATGCTGATAAGAAGATAGAAAGAATAGAAAATGAGCTATTATCAGAAATCTCCTTGATTAAACTAATAGTTCATACACAACCATGGGTAGCCGGTATACGAAAAAAGACTCCAGAGATATTTGAGATTCCAGTTGGAGGGGATAATATTGAAGAAATTTGGGACTATGCAAAATCTAAACTAGGTCAGAATCTACTTATAAATGAAATATTTTCTGAAGGAGAGCAAGTAGATGTTATAGCTGTAACAAAAGGTAAAGGGTTCCAGGGTGAGGTAAAGAGATTCGGTGTTAAAATATATCCAAAACCACACAAACATGATAAGAGAGCAAGAGGTACTCAATCAAAAGGCGCATGGGGGTATCACAGAATATTACCTACTACGCCAATGCCAGGACAAATGGGATATCACAGAAGAACAGAATATAATAAGTGGTTATTAAAAATATCTGATAACCCAGATGAAATAAATCCAAAATCAGGATGGCCCCATTATGGGTTAGTTAGATCTACGTGGATAGCAATAAAGGGCTCAGTTCCTGGTCCAGCAAAAAGATTGATCATAATAAGAAAAGCTATAAGACCTAATAACTCAATACCTACAGAGGCTCCAAAAGTGACTCACATATCTTTACACGCTAAGAATTGATCTCTTTTATAAGGAATATTTGGAAAAATAGATCAACAAAATTTTTTATAATACTATCTGTAGTTTTTATATTTGTAATTGCCCTTGCGGCATATGTAATAAAAAATGCTGGTTATTTTATACATAAAAAGACAGTTTATGTAGTTAAAATTGACGATGTAATAAGTTATAAATATATGGATATTGATAAATTATCCAACTTTTTGGAGAATTTTAAAGGAGATGGGTTAATATTATATATAGATTCGCCAGGAGGGGGTTTAGAAACATTTAAAATTGTTCAGGCAATAAAAAATCTCTCTGTACCAAAAGTTTGCTATATTAAATACTATGGAACGTCAGCCGCATATTGGATATGCTCTCAAGCAGATTACATAGTAGCTGAACCATATGCTATCACAGGTTCTATTGGAGGTGTTATTATGTATATGAACTTTGCAGGTCTTTTGAGAAAAATAGGGGTAGAACCTGTTATAATTAAAGAGGGTAGATTAAAAGATTTGGGAAATCCATATAGAAATTTAACAGAACATGAGAAAGAGATATTACATAGAAAACTCAAAATATTCGTAGATAAATTCAAAAATGATGTGTTAAACAAAAGAAATATACATAATAGATCTGCTGTTCTTTCAGGAGAGTGGTTCTTTGGTATAGAAGCGAAGGAACTTGGTTTGGTCGATAACTTGGGTGATTATGAAACTGCAAAAAATATTATTGCCGAGGAGCTTAATACTAGTAAAAATGATATAGCTTTTGTAGAAATATCCTTCAAAAAAGAAGAGTTATGGATATCTAAAATATTTGGAATGGTCTTAGATTTTATCTTAAAAAGATCTATAGAAAATTTGTATGGAGTACTAGAGTGATTAGTTACTTTAGATTCTTTATTTTTTCCTTAATCTCTTCAATTTGAGATTCTAGATCCTTCTTTAAGTTCTCTAGGTTCTTTATGTTATCCTCCAATATCTTTATTATATCATCTCTACTCTTTTCTATGAAAATATTATTTCCAATATTAACTAAGATATTATTAACATCTAATATTTTTGCTTTTAAGAATAGCATCCCTCCGAAATTAATGTATGTCTCTCCTGTTTTCAGTTCTTTCAAACCCTCCTTCAGTAACTCAAACTCAGCAATTTTTTTAATTACTCCCTCATACTCTTCTTTAAGAGAGTAGTATAACTCTAATAGCTCAGATTTCTCCATTTTGGATAGCTAAGAGGAACTTTTTGAGTTGCAGATCTTTAACCTCTTCGATAGGTACCTCCTTTATTTCTTTTATCTTTATTTGAAATCTCTTTACTCTATGTATACCCCCATACAAAGAATATATTTTCTCCAAAGCGTCTTTTTCATTAACAGCGACTAGCTCTCTTTCAAATGTTATTACGACTCTTCTATATGTTGGCAACCCTTCCTTTTTTATTTTGGGTCTAAGTAGCTTCCTTTTTACAATTACTCCTTTTATTCTAAATACTTTTTTATCCATTCAAAATAAATCTAAACTAAAATTTAAAATAGTTGATCCCTCTAACTATTTAGTGAAAAACTCCTCTATTTTTATTAGTTCGTGACCGGTGGTCATATCACCAACAATGAGATAATTTCTATTAATTTCAATTCCATATTTTAGGTATGGACTACCAAAGTTTACAGATCCAACATCAAACTTCTCCATTCCCAGAATCCCCTTTATTTTATCTAATATTCTATCTGATAGAAGCTGACTAACCATCGCCCGATTATTATATATCTTAATAAGTGTGCTAGTGAGATACTCTGTTTTTACTATATAAGCAGGTAATCCGGTCAAATTGACAAGAGTTTCTACATCTTTTTTACTAGCCTTAGAGAAAATTATTCCATTATTCCCTATTGTAAATAAATTACCCAGCAGGTTAGCTTTAGTATCCACTAAGACCACATCCTTATATTTATTTATACATTCAATTAAATCCTTAGGAGATCTTTTTGACACGATTATTTTATCTTCCCATTCCAATATATAAGGTCCAACAATATCTGCATTCGCTCTCTCTATTTTGATGTCAAAATTTTTCAGATACTTATCATTAACACTGTTAGATACTACTACAAAATCTTCAAATAGGTGTAGTAGTAACCCAATATGTACTATACCATCTATATTCATTTTCATAACACGCATAAGATTTATTTTTCAAAAAGCATTTAAATGAGATAACTTATATAAATATAAAATATCAATAAAAGGGTTGCTCCGACCCTATTTCATTAAAACTAACCGAACCGTGAAATCATTATGAGATGGGTTTATGGATTTCAAAACTATAAAAATAGTCCCTCTATTTAAAAAGATTAATTACAAAATAATCCAAAATAGAAATATAAGTGTAGCGGAGAAACATTATTTGCTATCACAAAATATATACCTTTATAAATATTGTTTGTTGAAATAGTTCTATGAGACCTTTTAAATTAGAAGAAGAAATAGAAGTTCCGGAAGATGTTCAGGTAGAGTTAAAGAATAATGAATTAATAATAAAGGGTCCTAAGGGAGAGATTAAAAGGAAATTCGACTATCCTTCAATAAAAATTATCACCGAAGATAAGAAAATAAAATTAGTGACATACTTCCCAACTAGAAGAAAAAAAAGAGTGTTTAATACATGGGTTAGTCATATAGAGAACATGATTAAAGGGGTAACTGAGGGATTCAGATATAAACTAAAGGCAGTATATGTACACTTCCCATTTAAAATGAAAATACAGGGCAATAAGTTCATAATAGAAAACTTTTTAGGAGAAAAAACTTCCAGAGTATTACATCTTCCAAATGATGTTAAAGTTAAAATTGAGGGAGAGTATGTTATAGTAGAATCTCATGATATTGAAAAAGCAGGCAATGTGGCGGGTCTTCTTGAGCAGCTTACAAGAATAGTAGGAAAGGATCCCAGAAAGTTCCAGGATGGCCTATATATAGTTGAAAAACCTTACACTAAATATACATAATATGGTATCAATAAAATCTTTATTAAGACTTAGAAAGAAAATAAAAAGAAAGAAACCAAACCATTTTAGACCTCACTGGTGGACAAGACCATCTCTAAAGAGGAAAAAAAATTCATGGAGGAGACCCCACGGTATACATAATAAAATTAGAAGAAGGTTGAAAGGTAGACCTGCGATGGTTGAAACTGGTTATGGATCTCCAAAAAAAGTTAGAGGATTATTACCTAATGGTAGGAAACCCGTTATCATTCATAACATTAAAGAGTTGGAGAGAGTAGATAAAGAAAAGGAGGCGGCAATCATAGCGTCTGCGGTGGGTAAAAGAAAGAGATTGGAGATTATTAGAAAAGCTCGAGAGTTGGAGATAGAAATATGGAATATTAGACCAGCCGAGCTAAAAGAATTGCAATCGGCGAATTAATAAAGAGTATTTTTAAAAATAAACTATATTCTAAGTGTTTGTGTCTCACTCCCCTCTACTATCTGTACCCCGAACTCTTTCTTTAACCATTCCATAACTTCTTCCTTTGTAGTTCTATGTCTTTTGGGCACCTTTTTCCTCTTTAATCTTCTTTTCATTATCCTATATCCTGGCCTTTGAACAGTTACTACAACATCCATTCCATACATACCTATTTCTGGATCATATTTTACTCCTGGAATCCATACATATTCTTTTATTCCAAATCCAAAATTCCCAAATTCGTCAAATTGCGATTTTTCTAAAGTATTATTAACAGCTTTTAATAACCACCTTAAAGCATCATAAGCTTCCTTTCCTCTCAATGTTAGCTTAACACCAATTGGAAGACCAGGTCTTATCCCCCATGTTGGTACTCTTCTCTTTGCTCGAGTGATTACTGTTTTTTTATTTGGGAACAGCTTTTGTAATAACTTTTGGGCTTTTTCCAATGGCTCCCCAGGCTTTCCAACACCTATATTTATTGTAACCTTTTCTATAAGAATCTTTCTCATAGGATTATCTCTATTAGCATTTCCCATTTCACTAATATTATAGAACAATTTTAAAATTTGCCGCATCAAGTGATACAAGCTCTTATTATTTGTTGGTGTATAAAATATATATTAGATAATTTTTGGGCAAATCTAAAAAATTTATCTTTATTTGTAATAATGAAAATTGTGGAGTATTAGATTAAAATTTTCTGTTTCTAGAACGGGTAAAAAATTAGACAAAAAATCCAAGATGAGTATCTAGAAATTTATAATACAGATATTATTGGTTTATCCTTACCTATTACATAAGCATATTCCCAAACCGTCTCTTTAATTTCATTAGTATCATAATCTCTATAAACTACAAATCTTGTATGACCGTATGATCGGTGTTCTGTTTTAATATTTTCTAATACTCCCAATGTTCCTACCTTTGCACCATAGTAGAAGAAAATTATCACTCCCTTTTCCATGGGGAGGTGGT
>JAIXNB010000032.1 GCA_020697515.1 Nanobdellota archaeon | reverse complement strand
AATATAAAAGTTAATTTGGGCGATTTTACTTTAGAGGCACCAGAGGGGAACATAAAGAAACTTGAAGTAGTTGGAATAGTTGGTAGAAATGGAATAGGGAAAAGTACTTTTGCTAAAGTCTTAGTAGGTCTTGTAAAATTTGATGGAGAACTTTCAAAAAATATTTCGATAGCATACAAACCACAATATTTAATCTTATCAGATGATATAAAATATCTAAGTGTTGGAGAATTTCTATCTAAAATAAATCCCTCATATAAACTAGAATATCAAGAGTATGTGTCAGATTTAGGAGTTGCAGATATGTTAGAATTAGAATTAAAAGATTTATCCGGTGGAAATTTACAAACTGTTATGACCTTTGCCACATTAATTCAGAATAAAGATTTGTATATTTTAGATGAGCCATTTGCATTCTTAGATGTTGAGCAGAGAGTCCGGATGTCTAAATTTATAAGAGAGATAATAAAACAAAAAGAAAAATCCTGTTTGATTATAGAGCATGATTTACTATTTTTAGATTATATATCTGATAGAATTATGGTATTTTTAGGGGATCCTGGGAGACATGGTATAGCGGAGGGGCCTTATGAGAACAGAGATGCATTGAATCTATTTCTAAAGGAAGTCAACATTACAGTAAGAAGGGATCCCTCTACAAAAAGGCCCAGAATAAATAAGCCGGAAAGTTATTTAGATAAAGTGCAGAAATCCCAAGGGGTATATTATTCGGAGTAAAGATCAGCTTATAAGTTTCTCTAAATCCTCCTCCCGTATATTAATTTTTAATTTTGGTCCATCATCTTTTACTTCTAATTTTACCCCTAATTTTTCAAATTCTTTTTTAATATTCTTTGGGTTGTATTCCTCAAAAATCCAAGAATAAATCATTAAAAAGTTGCCAATTTTCTGTAATCTCTCTATCTCTCTCTGTAATCTGTACTTACTTTCTAATTGAGTTTTTAATATGTTTTCTAGTTTTTCTTTTTTTTCCTTCAGTTTAATTAAACTTTCCTCTTCCAAATACTTTAGATAATATTTTTCTATAGATTCATTAATGTCTCTAGACCACCCGTCATAATAAATTTTATTATTAGTTAAGAAAGACTTATATGCAACCCATAACATTTCTAACTCACTATTAGATAAATCTTTAGGCTTTTTATTTTTATCTATCTTTAATTTACCCAGCAAGAATTCAGCATATTTTCCTCCCAACCTTAAATCAATTGCCAATGCCCTAACAATATCTTTTCTTTTAGAATTTACTATTATTTCCTTGAATTCCTCAAAGTTATTTGGAATTTTAAAGTTACTTGGTGGTGGAATATATTTTTCTCCTCTTCTTATTTTCCTTATTCCAAAATTTCTTTGTAACAAAGCATATTGTATAGTGTCGTTATCATCCACGACGACTATGTTACCAGGCGGAAACAGTTCGACAAAAATTTTCTTATTGTCGTTAGATCGAACGACAACTATTCGTTCATTATCATATATATCTATTTCGATTCTCTTGCCATCAAAATCTTTTCTTAGACGCATTACAAAGTTATCTGCAGGCAAACTAATCTTTTTGTCTGATAGAAAAACAGCTAAACCAGGGATTAAATACAAATATTTTTTAGATAAACCTGGCTTAAAAAGTTCCAATATTATTCCATTTCTGTAAGTTTTGTAAATTTTTTTTATTAAAGTATTATTTATTTTTTTCTTGTTCTCTCTCAGCCATTTCAGCAGCTCATAGAAATTTATCTGCATATTTTGTTTCTTTTAGTAAAAATTTTTCAAAAACATCTATAAAAGGACAAACCCAACAACCCACTCTATAAAAACCTAGTTCATATAGTGGATTTACTGGAATATTGTTTGTAATAAAATAGAGTTGTTCGTCCAAATATGACCAGTATTTTATAGGACTAAGCACCCAGAAAGTATCTTTCCTTAGCTCGGGTCTAAAACTTCTACTTTCAGATTCTGATATTCTATCTCCATTTATAATTAAGGGATTCTCTGCAATCTCTTCTATTTTTTTGTATAAGTTGGATATTTTTAGTAAAGTACATTTTCTGCCTAATAAGAGGTCGTAAGAATTACTTCGCAGAGCTTTATCTATTTCTGCATATACTGTTTCATATTTTATACCAAGTCTTTTAGCAATTTTATCTATATACTTTTTAGACTCATCGAATTCTAACCCAGTATCTACATATATAGGTGTAAACTCTATTTTATGTTTCTTCAGTAGAGTAACAAGTAATGTAGAATCTTTACCACCAGACCATGGAACTATAACTCTATCAAACTCTATTTTATTCATCAAGAACCTTATTTTTTCTACAGTCATCCTCTCTTTTCTTTTTATGTAATCTAAATTATGTTTGATAGTTCTATCTAGATTAATATTTATTATTTCATTTCCTAATTTTACAAATTTTAGTAATCCGTCTAGAGGCCTAAATATCTTTCCGATAAGCTTATCCGCCGAGTATATATAGTCTATGTCTCTAACATGCCATACTAGTGGGTAGTTGTTTATTTCTATGAAGTTAGAGAGCACTTCCTTGTAATTACTGTAATATATCAAATATATGTCTGATCCTGGTATCAATTCCCTTAGGAAATTACTCATTTTGCCTAATCTATAGTAATCTTCTACAAGCACTATATCCAAAATAAATCTTGATTTTGCCATCTCTATTTCTTTAACTATTGCTTTAGGCTTTGTATTTCTGACTTTTTTCTTAGAAACAAAATATAGCTTGGTAACAGCATCTGATATATCCTCATCTATCCATTTTCGATCTTCGTTTCCAAGAAGAACTATTGTAAAATCCTTGGGATTGTTTTTCAGATGTTTTATCTCCTCTATTAATTCTTCTTTCCTTTTTCCACAAAATGTTTTAATTGTAAGCGAACTATTATATACCTTCTCATTTACATAGTCCAAAAGGGCTTTATCTTTTCTTGCCCTAACGTATATTTGCATATAAGCTTTCTGAAAAACAAAAAATTATAAGTGATGAGGATTCGGGGCCTTGATCAATGAAGAGCCTCGCTCTCATCTGATTTTCTTAGCAAAAATAATAATCTTATCCCACATTATGTGTTTTTCTTTAATAACTACTGCCTCAAACCCATATCTTGACAAAATGATGTCAATATCTTTGATCCAACTCGGAGCCTCGAATATTTTGAAAATGTTATCATAAACTATTGCAACAAAAACTCCTCCAGGTTTCAAAGCTCTATAAAGATCTCTGAAAAACAAATCTCTCTCTTTTAGAAATGATAAAGTGTTATATGCTATTACAATATCAAAGAATTCCTCAAACTTCTCAAAAATCCTATCAGGTTCATCTAGGATGGGTATAATATTTGTAATTTTCTTTTTCTGTATTTTTTTCTTCAGGATTTTTAATGCATGTTTGGATATTTCAGAGGAGTATACAATACAATTATATCTCTCCGCAAGATATATACTAATTGGACCAGTAGATGCCCCAAAATCTAGTATTATTTTGTTATTTAGATCCCCTACTAACCTTTCGATAATTCTTATGTCATCTTTAGTGAATAATACCCAAAATTTGTCTATAATTGGAGAGAATATTTCATGGAACACCCTTATAAGGATTTTATTCCTCTGAATTTCTTTAGCAATATAAAAAGATAAACCTACGATTAATAAAGGAGTTAGATAGATAGCTTCCTTGCTATACAGTGTTAATAGAAGTATTGATAGAATAATTGATAGAACCGCGCAGAGTTTTGATATCCTTTTAGGTAAAAACGGCTTTTTGGTGTTGGATAGCTTTAAGTACGTAAAAGAAACTAAGGAGTATATTGTTATTATTGATATAAAATAATATTTTATTAAAGACTCGAAAGCCCCTGTTAAAAAGAAAAATAAAATTAGTAACCCTGTTAGCAATACGGATAAGGACGGTACTCTGTACTTATTAATCCGTTTAAATATTGAGGGAAGGTTTTCATCCTCCGCCATTCTATATAATAAATTTGGGGCACTAGTCATCCATGCGAATATTGTTCCAAACATCTGCAGACTTACTAACAATAATAGAACCTTTCCGATAAATGATAGCTCATAAAATTCTCTAAAGTAATAGGAACAAATTATCATAAAAGCGGTTAGGAATATATATAGTATATAGAGTACTATTGATCCAAAAATTGTAGCTTTTGATAATTTCCTCGCATTATCTCTATTTGCAAAGTATCCTAATATCTCTATACCCGCATAAGTCTCGAATATAGCAGCTATCATTATAGGCAAGTATAATATCCAATGTTCCTCTTGGTTTATGTACAACCTAGAGAAGTCTATATGGATTAAAGAAAAAATGCTATAAAAAAATACTGATATAAAAGTGATCAGAGTAAATAGTCCGAATGCTGTAAGAACATTCAAACTTATTCTGGCACCAAGGAGAATTAAAATTGTGAAAAACGAAATAAGTAGTATGCTAACTATAATTGTATTAATACTAAAAAACTGAGATAGAGTAGTTAGAGATAAATTCAGAAGAAATGCAGAAACTATTACAATGGAGAAGTATTCTAACCATCCCGCTAAGAATCCTATATGTTTATTGAGGTGTTTAACATAGTCATAGATTCCTCCTTTTTTAGGAAGTATGTATATCATATTTGCAAAAACCACGGAAAATAGTACAAATAATATTCCAATAAAGATCCATAGATAAATTTGGTATATAACTAGATTGGTATGTTTAGTCAATATTATCGGGGTAAAAAATATACCTGTACCTGCAATAGCACTTACAAATATTAGGAGTGCTTGATAAAATTTTATTTGCCTCATATTCTGCTTTCCAAAAATTCTATTAACTTTCCTAAATCTTTTATCCAAATCTTCCCTCCCGCGGCTGCTGGGTGACCTCCTCCATATATCCCATATCTGCTTGTGAACTCACTCATAAGTTTTCCTACATCCATTTTTTCCAAACTACATCTAACAGATACCTTATATTTTCTTGGGAATATTTTTTCTAAAAAGTTATCAGCAGTATTTGATACTATTATCAGTATTTTACTTGGATATAATACATGAATAAATGACGCGATTATAGATATAGTACCCTTAGATTTAAAAACTAGTAATTTTTCACTTTCATATATCTTCTCTAAATTGGCAATTTTTTTATAGAAAGATTTAATCCTCTTAGAAATAAAATCATAATCTATACTACTAAAAAATGCATAAGGATTATCTATCAATAGCTCTCCATTTTCCACAAGCTCTTTACTGTTACCGAATAAGAAAGTATTGAATAGAATAAAGGTGGGATAAAGAAATATTTTATTTTGAACAAATCTATTTTTGTATTCAGAATTAAAATCTTCCAATATGTCTTCATCAACCATCCAATCACCAATCGCCCCAATCATTGCTATTATCGAATATCTTTTGAAATCATTTTTAAATAAAGTTTTTCCTACTTTATAAGCTATACCAGCGGTAGATCCTATTTCCATTCCTAAAGCACGTATATCATAATATTTCAGATTTTCTGGTAATTCTTCTGGAATCGCTCTTTTATGATGATCTATATAAATAAATACTCTATCCTTATAATTTGTTGCCATTTCTATTAGATCCTTGTCTGGAAAGGGTGAGTCTAAGAAAATATATGAACTGTAAGATGAATGATTTTTAATGATGTCCCTTAAATTATCTAACTTCCTATGATCTCTAACCACTATACCGTACTCTTTACCCAACCTGTTTAGTATCACTTTCATTAAAATTGCTGCAGAAATACCATCCGGATCATTATCTGTAACAACTAATGCATTATCAATTTTCTTTATGGTGTTTGCAATTTTTTTGTAGATCATTGTAAGATAGGATCTTTAGTTAATTTTAAATAGTTCCATTCAAAATAATTAGTTATTGCGGGGGTGCCCGAGCGGTCAAAGGGGCCGGGTTTAGGTCCCGGTGGCTAAGGGCCGTCCGGGGTTCGAATCCCCGCCCCCGCACATTGCCGCGGTGCCCGAGCGGCCCAAGGGGACGGATTGCTAATCCGTTCCCCGTAAGGGGGCGCGGGTTCGAATCCCGCCCGCGGCGTTATCTAGATAGATGATTCCTATGCACTTATGATAGAGTGGTAAAAATAACTTTTATAAACGAGGTATTGATTAGCATATTTATGGAGAAAAAACTGATAAAAGCTATTAATATGTCAATAAGCAATTTTTTGCTATTAGGTATCCTCGCCATTGTAGTATTATCAGCAAATGGTGTGTGTGCTTTAAGTATTTCAGATGTAGTTCTAGAGCACTATTGGGATAATAGCAGAGAAGTAGCATGGATTGGGGAGGATTATCATAGATTAACATTCAAAATAACCCCAGGTCCCGGTGAAACTATTCATGGAGTAGATATTGCTTGGTACACTGGTTATGGGTTTAATGACGCCACAGATTTTATGGAAGAACGAACATGTACAATAAATGATAATAATAACAATATATGTGAACCAGGCGAAACCTGTACAGTAGTTTGTGATATTGATTTAGGAACTGCCCCCCACAGGGGACCCGGATGGTATCTAGTGGTAGGGTTTGATATGGATGGTACTGACACTGGGACTAAGGTGGGTGATATAGGAGCAGATAAAATCTATTATTGGAAAAAAGAAAGTATCCTTCAAAAATTAAGAGATAGTTCTGTAGAACTAAAATTTAAAATAACGCTTGGACCCAGTGAACATATTTATGGGGTAGGTGTTATCTGGACAAATGATAAGAATTTTAATGATGTTGTCGGAGGTTCTCAGTGTACAATAAATGATGATAATAATAATAACAATATATGTGAACCAGGCGAAACCTGTACAGTAGTTTGTGATATTGATAAAAGTGAAACTCGTAATTACCTAGCAATAGGGTTTGATATGGATGATGATAATTCAGGTGAAGACGTAGGTGGTGTAAAAGCAGATATTATAACATATTTGAGGAAGGATAATATCAAGCAGATATTATATGGTTATACAACAGAAATGGAATTTGATGTATATCCAATTTCCGATAGGACCATTTATAGAGTAGAAATCGGTATTATCAACGTCTATAATAATACTAATGTAGGATCTAGAACATGTACAATAAATGATGATAATAATAATAACAATATATGTGAACCAGGCGAAACCTGTACAGTAGTTTGTGATATTGGTT
>JAIXNB010000031.1 GCA_020697515.1 Nanobdellota archaeon | reverse complement strand
TTCATTAGAGCAATCCTACCTGCACAGGAAGATGTTGTAAAATAAGAATCAAGAGAGTTTATCAAATTTAACAATTCTAATATTGGATCATCTACCTCTCTTCTCATCAGAGCTTCTTTCAGTTTCCGCATATGGTGTTCTTTTAACTTATAAAAGCAAATACCCATTAGTTATAAATAGAAAAGAAAGGGTTATTAATAGATTTATATGAACAATATTTAGAATACAACTTAAGAAAGGAGGTGATCATCATACATATGTGGTATTTTAATATCCTTACCATCATTTTAGTACTACGTGCATGGATATCTACTATAGTAACTTCATAACTGAAAGCCATACTCTTTTTAAGACAGGAATGAGGGGTGTTTAGATATCTTAATAAGATAGAAATAACAAATAGAGAATCTCTCTAACCTTATCTCCTAAAGCTAACCGAGCTGATGATCCCTTTAGACCCAGATAGGAAGTCCACTTTCTTAAGGGGGGGTATGAGAGAGTAAGTATCTAATAGTTCGGTAATAAAGAAAAGTTGTTAACTTATCTGAACATAGAAAGACTATGGCGAAGGCAGCACCTCCTTATATTAAATATATGATTTATGCTGAATATCACGTTGATGGTGTTGTGGAGAGACCTGATGTAATTGGAGCAGTGTTTGGGCAAACTGAGGGCTTGCTTGGAGAAGATTTGGATCTAAGAGAGCTACAGAGATCTGGTAAAATAGGAAGGATCGAAGTTACAGTGAATAGGGAAGGTAGAAGAACATATGGTGAAATAATAATCCCTACTAGCTTAAATAGGTTTGAAACCTCATTAATAGCAGCTGCGTTAGAGACTATAAATAGGGTTGGTCCTGCTCATGCAGTAGTTAAAGTCAAAAAAATAGAGAATGTTAGAAAAGTGAAAGTACAATACATACTAGAGCGGGCTAAAGATCTACTGAAAAACTTGATAAATGAAGAGTTACCCGACACGAAAGAACTTGTTACATTTTTGGAGTATTCTCATAGGATGAGAACTCTAACAAGCTATGGTCCTGAGAGATTACCAGCTGGACCAGACGTTGCAAGATCTGAAGAGATAATTGTAGTGGAAGGACGTGCAGATGTTTTAAATTTATTGAAATATGGAATTACTAACGTTATTGCATTAAACGGTCTAAATGTACCAAAAACCATAATTGATTTATCAAAAAAGAAAATAACTACTGTATTCTTCGATGGTGATAGAGCAGGGGATTTACTTATAAAAGAATTATATCTAAATGGTGTTGATATAGATTTTGTAGCAAGACCTGAACCCGGAAGAGAAGTTGAAGAATTATCTAGGAAGGAAATAATAAAAACATTAAAGAATAAAATACCCTTCGATCAAGTAAAACATTATTATGAGAAGTTGGAGGATGATATCGAAGAACTAAGAAAAATTAGGGAAAGTAAAATGATAAATGATCCCATACTAAGCAAGTTGAAACAGATTATGGAGAAAATATTTAAGACAGAGCAGGCAGTGTTGTTAGATGAGAACCTCAATATAGTTAATAAAGTTCCTGTAGACAAGGTAGGGGATGTTATTAAAAATACTCGTGTTTTTGCTCTGGTAATGGATGGTATTCTGACAAGAGAATTACTAGAAACGATGGAAAAAACACCAATAAGATATGTTATATGTCTAGACACTGTTCAGAAGAATCATGACAAGATAAAAATATACACTATAAAAGATCTAGATAGGATTAAGTAAACTTCTTATTTTTTGTATTTCTAAAGAGTTGGTTAAAAGAATCACTAATAAATACTATATAATTGCTAGCAGTACGGAATTATATTAGAGTAATTGCCAAAGATAAATAGTACATATAGATCTCAACCAATAAAAATTGCATAACCTTTTAAAATTATTCTTGTTCTAAATTAGGAATGGGTATGGAATACCTTTATGCTGTATTGTTGCTGCATGAAGCCGGCAAAGAGATCAACGCTGATAACATAAGGAAAGTTTTGGAGAGCGTAGGTGTACAGGTTAATGAAGCTATGTTAAATGCTGTTGTATCTTCTTTAGAAGGCGTAGATCTTGAAAAAATAAAAGAAGAGGCATTAGCAGTACCTGCTGCTCCTGTAGCTACAGCTGCTCCTGTGCAAGCTCAAGCACAAGAAGAGAAGAAAGAAGAAAAATCAGAGGAAGAAGAGAAAAAGGAAGAACAAGCACTAGAGGGATTAGGAACCCTATTTGGGTTCTAGCCAAAATTTATAAATAATAATACACAATAATAGGAAGTGGAGAGTGCAGGCAAGCTAGCCCGAGAAATTTTTTTAACAAAAAGGAGACTTAACGAGATCAATTCAATTAAGGAAGAGTTATATAGGAAGAAACAGTTATTGCGAGATCAGATTATTGAATTACGTGAGGAATTGAAGAAACTTAGAGATGAGAGAGACCAGTACACAAAGAAAATAGATGTCTTGATGGAGGAAAGGCAAAAAACGTTAGAGCAATTGAATAGGATAAAAGAAGAACTGAAGATACTAAAAGAGAAAAAAAGAGCTTTGGTAAAAAGTAAAAAATTAGATATTGATGTTAATAAACTTAAGAAAGAGTTAGAGACTCTTGAATATATTTTACAGACAGAAATATTAAGCTATATGCAAGAAAGGAAGATATGGAATAGAATAAAACAACTAAGAAAACTATTAGGAAAGTATGAGGAACTTGCAGTTGTTATAGAGGAATTAGAGAAAAAGCAAGTAGAATATGGTGCATATAGATCAAAATTAGCAATTATACGAGATAACATACGAAAAAATATTGAGGCTCGAAAGCAAGTTAAAGAGAAAATAAAGCAAATACGAGAAGAGTTAATTAAATTGAAAGGAGAACTTCAAAGAGTTAGAGAAGATATTCAGAAGTATAAAGAGGAATTCAAGCAACTTAATGAAAAGATAAAGGTTCTACTGGAGAAGTATGTAACAGTATTAAAGAGGAAAGAAGAAACATTAGCTGTTTCGGAGGAAGATTTACAAACAGTATTAGAGCAGTATCAGAAGGTGCAAGAAAAGATTATGGGTGGAGAGGAGATTACTACAGAAGATATATTGATAATGCAAAAATATGAGATATTAAAAAGTAGAGGGTTAATAAAAGCTTAATCCTCTATTCAGTATCCTAATTTTTACCTTATCAGTTAACTTAACCTTGATCTGCTAAATAAATCGAATATTTATTAGCAGGTTTTGTAATAACTCTACTAAATGGATCTTAACAAACACTACCCTATTGATGCTTTGAAGGAATCTGGGTTCATTAGAAAGAGATGTAGGATATGTGGTAAATACTTTTGGACGTTAAATGAAAATAGAGGTGTATGTGCGGATCATGAGAAATATTCGTTTATAAATAATCCGGTAGGGAGGAGGATTTCATACAAGAATGTTTGGAGGGACTTTTCCAAATTTCTAGAAAAGAGAGGTTATATCCCTATAAAGCGCTATCCTGTTGTTGCAAGATGGAGAGATGATCTAGAATTTGTAATAGCGTCTATAGCAGATTTTCAACCGTGGGTTGTTGAAGGATATATAGACCCGCCTTCTGAAAAACTAACTGTCCCTCAATTTTGCTTAAGATTCAATGATTTAGGGAATGTAGGATTTACAGGTAGACACTATACCGGTTTTGTGATGATTGGGCAGCATGCTTTTGTCCCACCAGAAAAATACAATATTAATGAGTATTTTAAAGATCTTTTAGAATGGTTTTTAAACTTAAAAATTCGTATAAATGAATTTGTTTTCCATGAAGATAAATGGGAGGGTGGGGGAAATGCTGGTACATCAATAGAATTTTTTATTCGTGGATTAGAGATAGCAAATCAAGTTTATATGCAATATAAGGTTGTAAATGGAGTGTGGATAGACCTGCAAAAATTGAAGGTGCTGGATATGGGTATGGGGCAAGAGAGAATATCATGGCTTTTAAATGGGACATCTACATCTTATGATATAACATTTCCGAACACTATAAGATTTTTAAAGGACAACCTTAAAGAAGAAATAAACTGGGAGCTTGCTCAAAAAATCACGCCATATATGTCTCAATTTGATTACGAAAAAAAATCCTTAAAAGAATTTATACAAGAGCTTAATAAAAGATTTGATATAAATATAAAAGATACTGTTTTGACTCTAGGGGCTATATACGCTATACCTGATCACGTCAGAACGCTACTAATATCTATATCAGATGGTGCACTCCCATCTAACATTGGAGGTGGTTATAATTTAAGGTTAGTTTTAAGAAGGATGTATGATTTTCTTTCAAAATACACCCAAATAGAAGATATTGAGAAGGTTTTTGAAAAGGTTTTAGAAGATTGGTATGAGAAGGAACTTAAAGAAAATTTACCAGAAATAATAGATATAGTTAATTACGAAATAAAAAGATATGAGGAAACAAAAAGAAAAGCTCGCAAGATTCTAAAAGAGATTAATATAACAAAATTAGATTCAAGGAAACTTTTCGAGTTGTATACTTCACATGGTATAACTATTGAGTTAATAAAAGAAGTTTATCCTGAGTATGAACCGCCAAGAGACTTTTATAAATATCTAGAAGGGCATAGAAAAATATCTAAAGTTACTAAGACAGCTAAAGAGTTAGATGTAGATGTTAGAAGGCTTCCAGAAACTTACAAGGTATTTTACGAAGACTGGAAAATGTATAAATATAGTGCAAAATTCTTAAAGAGTATAAGAAACTACCTAATATTTGATCGTACAATATTCTACCCGTTAAAAGGCGGTCAAAAATATGACAAAGGGTGGATATTCAATTTAGAACTTTTACAAGAATTGGATAAAGATTTCGTTATAGAAAATCTAAATATTCCCAACTATGTTCTAAAGGAAATATTAAAGCATGTTAAAGGGTGCAAAAGGGATCCTAACTTGCTAAAAAAAAGTCATGTTTTCATTAACGAAGTTTACGAAAAGGAAAAAGTGATCCTACATAAAGCAGATAGAATACCAGACTGGAAAAATAATACAGAAGTTTTAATGATAATAGATAAAGACAGAAGGTATTCGTTGGCTAGACATCACACTGCAACACATATTTTAACTGGAGTACTTAGAAAGAGATATGGTAAGCACGTATGGCAAGCAGGGGCAGAAAAAGATGAAAACAAAGCAAGATTAGATATTACACATCATAAATTACCATCTAAAGAAGAGATTCTAGAAATAGAGAGAGAGGTTAATAAGGTAATACTAGCGATGTTACCAATAAAGAAATTTACTATGAAGAGAAATGAAGCTGAACAGAGATATGGATTCATAATCTATCAGGGAGGAGCAATACCGGAAGTAAACCTAAGGATAGTAGAAATAGAAGGAATAGATGTAGAAGCATGTTCGGGAACACATGTGGATAATACTATAGAAGTAGGACCCTTCAAAATAATAAAAGTTGAGAGAATAGCAGATGGAATGATTAGATTCGAATTTGTAGCAGGGAAAAAGGCTATAGAGCTAACACAGAAGAACGATCAAATAATAAATAACTTAGAGAAAATATTTAACACAAATAGAGAGCATCTTATTAAAGTTGCAGAAAAAGCGATAAAGGAACGAGAAGAATATCAAAAGAAATATACTAGGCTATTGGAGGAACTCATCACTGGTAATGTAAAAGATAAAAGATTATTTATCAAATTGGAGACAGTATCTATAAAAGAACTAATACCAATAATAATGAAGATCCAGAAGACTATTGATGAGTTATATATCGAAACTAAAGATGGTATATTAAGTTCTGAGCCGCAGAAAGATTCTAAAAAAGTTGGTAAATTCTATCTAAGGTTTAAATAGCTTTTTCTTTCCTCCTCAAATTTTTTGTGATCGTATTGTGGTATAAACTGATTTATTATTCTACAGTTTCTTCCTTTAGGTTCTGGACACATTCCAATTCTGCATTTGGATAAAGGAACTTCTAAATCCCTATTCCTATAAACTAAGAGATTGTATAGTTTCTTAGCAAACGCTGGATATTTACTTTCTCTCAAAATAGTTTTTGGGATACCCCATACTTTATCTCTCATCTCAAATTCTGCAGTCATACAACTTCTTATGCCGTAGAAAAGATTTGGAGTTAGTAACTGATCCAAAGTTAATACTACTTCTACACCAACCTTAATATTATGAGGAATAACATAAATTGCTTCCGAGGAGGGAATTCCTTGGTTTACCAAATTTTGATATAAAGATAGCATTTCATGAGACAATTTTACATACTTTTCTAAATAATTTTTATTTATTTCGATAACATTTGGAATGTAAAGATCTCGCCTCCCTTCTAGAGTGTTTTTTATGGCACTATATATGCTTTCTACTCTGATTTCTATTGTTCTATGTCTCTTAAGTTCATTATACATGGCAATAGAAACTAACCATTGTATTATAACAGTGTAATAAGATCTGTATGGGATAACTATATTAGATAACTTCCAAGAATTCTTCACAGCTTCTTTGATAGTCTCTGGAGGGTTTTTGAATATCCTTTCTTGCTCTTTTCTATATGATTCTATTAGGGTATAAGCACGCTTGTCCAAATATTCCCCGATTATTCCTTCACGGTTTGAAAATTCAATCGAATCTTGCGGTTTAAATAGAGATCTCCCCGTAACATTAATATTAAACTCGGGGGAATTGAGAACAGCATCAAGTATAGTAGGGTCTTCTTTTCTAACTAAAGAGATCATTCTATCGACAGTTTCTTTTATCTCCCATGGAACTGTGTCTGAATAAAATTGTAAATATTTGTAGAGTATTCCCAGTACATTTATAGGTATAGTAAGGAGCATTGCAGAGTTTGAAGATAGAGGCAATACTCTTCTAGCGACTTCTCTCGGAACGTTGTTTGCAGTTAATTGCCCATAGAACTCAAAGGCTTTCACTAATGCATCTATATCATGTAGATTCTCTAGTTCTGGAGGAAGAAGGATATATTTGGGAGGAACGTACCTTTGGGACAATACTAGAGCAGAGGTATACGGAACTGCTGTTAAGAATAGATCTAGAATTCTTGATCCTTTTAAATAAAAATAGGCTATAGGAGTAGTTGCTAAAGATGCGTATCCTCTGCTAACCACATCATAAACGAATGTTTTAATAGTTTTATTATCCCCCTCCTTAATCTTCTTAAGTAAAATGTCTTTAGGATTGTCGTATTTGCTAGAGAACGTTATTTTAGAACCGGCATATACAACTTCTGAAGGTTTTGCATTGAGAGTTCCACTATAATCTTGTAATTCTGGAGTAAGATCTAAGAGCTCTACAGTTAAATAATTTTTTAAAGGAAATATCTCAACCATTTTTCACAAAACAAAAAAATGAATAAAATTTTTCGATTGATCCGCATCTTTTAAAAGTTTTAAACAAAAAATGAGAATTTTGAGTTATAAATACTGTCTTAAAATGTTTAATATTTTTTCTTTTCCTACAGCAACTATTAAACTACCAATCTTTGGCCCTCTATCTTTATTAAGGAGCATTCTATATAACTTTTTATAAAAGATTTTTGGATTAGTGTGATTCTTAATAATATTGTGTATTTCTGTTTGTAATATTTCAATATCTAAGTACTCTAGACTCTCTAAAAAGTTAATGATTTTTTTAATAGTTTCTTTTTCCTCTTTAGATAGTTTTACATTAACAATCTCTTTATTCAGCTCAACTCTAATATAGTCTGGACCATATTTAATAGCCCAATAACCAGCTTTTCTTATTCTATCAATGATTTTATGAAGATGATAATCTAATATATTTTCATCAATATGCTTAGTTTTTATTAAAATATTTTTTATTCTCATAATAGTTTTGTCAATTTCTTCCTTTGCAAACCTTTCATCTTTCTCTTGTAATATAGTTAAAGGAACATTAGTCTTTTCTAATAATTGTTTTGGAAGAATTAATTGACCTATCATAGCTGCAAAATTGTATGGGATTCTTATTGGTTTTTTATTTTCTATCCTACCATGAGAGATTAGATAGTATACTGTTAAATCTTCAAAACTTGCCAAGTTCTTTTCAGAAACAAATTTTTCATCTTTTAAATCTTCAATAGAAATCTCTTCATTTTTTATTTTTTCCAAAGTTTTGTATACCCTGGCTTCTAGCTCATCAAATTCATTAACTAACTGATACAAGTTCTTTAAGTCAATATCTCTCTCAACCATAGGTCTTTTGGTATATAGATATAAGAACACTTTTGGCTCAACAAGTTTTAAAAATTCTGTAATATTCCATAAATTTCCTTTAGAGCCGGACATCTTTTTACCATCAACTGTGAAAAATTCGTATGGAACTGGAATTGGTTCTTCCACACCAAAAACTTCCCTAGCAATTACAGGAGATATTCTCCAAGAAGATGTATAATGATCTTTCCCCATAGGCTCTATGTCTGTTTCAAAGTATGCCCAATCCATTGCCCATTCAACATACCAATCCACTTTCCCAAAACGAATATTAGTTTCTCCTTCATATCCACAACCTTCTACAGTTTTTTTCTTGAGGTGTCTAGATCCACAAATATATCGTATATTATCTGTTTCCGGGTTGTAAGAGATAACATGAGTTGTTCCTATTTTTCCACAGCTTTGACATATAACAGCAAAAGGATATTCTCTAACATGCTGTTTAAACTTACTATAAATTTGATTGATTTTATCTTTTTGCTCAAGGGCTTTTTTTACAAGATGTAACCATTTTCCAGAATGATATAAAACATTTGGGGAATAGTATTCAAACCTTATACTATCTATAATACCTAATTGTCCTAGTTCATTAAAATATACAGAAAGAAAATGTTCTGACCAAGAGGAATGACAATTGAATGGATCTGGGATAGCAAATACAGGGAATCCATCATAATTCGCTTCAAACTCTTTCTTAATATCTTCCGGAAATTCTATAAGGTTCCCTTCTTTATCAGCTATAACCTTTGGGAAACCTCTTATAGGATCCCTATCATCTGATGTGAAAACTAATCTAACATTGTAACCTAAAACTTCTATAGATTTTGCTACAAAATACGCCCTGATAACATCATTTGCATTACCTATATGTAAAACTCCGGTTGGTGTATTTGCACATCTGACAGTAATTAGATTTTTATTTTTCTTCTGAGCCCTCTCAACTCCTTGTTTTGCAACTGTAACTGCCCAAAAGTTTGAATTTTCAAAAATTCCCTTCCAATTAATATCCATTTTTATTTTTGTTGATAGTATATTTAAAATAGAATGTGTCGTTATACTAAACGACAATGAAGATAGCGATGTCGTCTGACGACATGACGAGGGGCTCTCGTAACAGATTATTTATTACCTTGTAATAAATTCTTTATAATCCACTAAAGAGAGTCGACTGATTTGCTAATGACACCAAACCGGAGATAATTCAACTATGGGACAATTATAACAGTAATTATCTCATATAGAGAGCTTCTATTCTTTTAGAATAGAAAGGATGTCAGATTAGTCTAACCCACCCCTTTCTTTTTGCATAAT
>JAIXNB010000030.1 GCA_020697515.1 Nanobdellota archaeon | reverse complement strand
CTTAGAGAAAAAGCAATGGCAGATTCTATAGAGAAATATGTTAAGAAGAGACAGACCGAGTCTCCAGTAATAGCTATAATGGGCAAAACTCATGTAAGAAATGTTGCAAAATTTTTAGATAATAGAGGAATCAATTATAAAGTTATAGAACTTGAAGATACAATAAAAGATCCTAAACTAAGAGACCATAGAGGATGGATTTATTCTATCAGTATTATCAAGAACCATCTAAGTTAAATAAATATTTAGAAAAATCTGTTGCTTTATATACTGTATTATGTTTGCGGTTTGTCCTCTTAGTTCCCAGTATATTTCTGAAGAAACTTTGTCTACCAGGTTTCTACCTTCAGGTGTTACCACCCTACCCTTCCTTTTATCACCTTCGACTTTTCATCACTTGAGGTCTGACCTCTGCCCTAAAAAGGCGCGGCTTTCAGTTGTAAATTTAGTTGGGGCCTAAATATTATAAAACTTATAAATTTTTAATGATATAATAATTCTAGCGGGTAGGACGGCCAAAGTGCCCGGGAAACACCCGTACCCATTTCGAACACGGAAGTTAAGCCGGGCCGCGTCCGCAGGAGTACTGGAGAACATCCGGGAAACTGCGGAAGCTGTCCGCCCGCCTATTCCTTAATTATCTCTGTTGAAGAGTTTATCTTTTAGTTTTAGGATAGAGATAAGAAGGTTTAAGTTTTGACTAATGTAGTAGCATTATAGAATCCTTAATAATTGATCTAAAAATTGAATGAAATAGATATTATATTAAATCTCCTACCTATACTGATAGATAGATGAGAGCTAGAGAATATTATTTATTATTAAACGTTATTAGATGATATAATTATAATGATAGAGTTGTCTTCTATCTTTAAGTTAGTGATTTCATTTATTTTAGCAGCATTACTAGGTATTGAGCGGGAGATCCATAAAAAACCTGCAGGGTTAAGGACACATATTCTTGTAGCAGTGGGAACTACTATATTCACTATATTATCCTATAAATATTTTGGTGCATTAGGAGCAGATCCTGCGAGAATCGCTTCCTATGTATTAGCGGGTATTGGTTTTATAGGGGGTGGAGTCATACTAAAAGAAAATCACAGAGTTTTAGGTTTAACTACAGCAGCTTCTTTGTGGTTAACAGCTTCAGTAGGGATGGCTGTAGGAATTGGAGCATATGATCTTGCTGCCACAGGTACTATTTTGGGCTTATTAAGTTTGTTACTTAAAAATATTGAAAAGAGAGAGTAGTTTCAGGTCGCCCATCTATCTTCATTAATCTGCAATGGGATTATTCATCATTATTTTTTGGCTTAAGCCCAACTATAAAATCAGTTAACCTTAAACTACAATATGAATATGTTTTTAAATGCTTCTAAAATTTATAGGTTAATGGAAAAAGTTTATGTTAAGAATATAGGAATCTCTGGAATTGAACCCCCAAAGGATTCATGTAATGATAAAAAGTGTGTATGGCATGGAAAGATCAGAATTCATGGTAGGATTTTTAAAGGAAAAGTGATAGAGGCTAAACATAAACATGTATTGGTAGAATTCTATAGATATGTTTATATTCCGAAGTATGAGAGATATGAAGTTAGAAGAACAAGAATTAAAGCACACAATCCCCCATGTATAAATGCCAAGGAGGGTGATACTGTACTAATCGGAGAGACTAGGCCATTATCTAAAACAATTCATTTTGTGGTAATACAGAAATTACCGAGTGTTACTGGAGCTATAGTAGAAAAAGATTCAGAAGGCTTAAAACAATAAAATAAATCTTTAAAATATGAGAGCGATAAAAGCTACTGTTACAAAAGCTCTACCTGTAGGTGCATATTTAAAAGTAGCAGATAACTCAAAGGCAAAGACTGTTCAGATAATTGGAGTAAAAGGATATAAGGGGATAAAAAGAAGACTTGCGGCTGCAGGGGTTGGAGATCTTATAGTAGTTTCTGTAAAAGAGGGGGATCTGTCTCTTGTTGGGAATGTGGTGTTAGCTGTCGTAATTAGGCAAAGAAAAGAATATAGGAGGGCTAATGGATGGAGAGTAAAATTTGAGGATAATGCTTGTGTTTTAGTTAAAGATGAAAGGGGATCCCCTATGGGTACCATAATAAAAGGGCCTGTGGCTCAGGAGGCAGTTCAAAGATTCCCAGAGATAGGAAAGATAGCGTCTATAGTAGTTTAAAAACATATTTTAAAAACTTAGTAAACACTTCATCAAACTCTTTTAAAAATTTTTACTGAAAAAAGAAAATGGTGTTGATTTTTAGAAATGTTAATCATGAAGATTGGTCCTCAACTTGGAAAAGATCTAAGCAACCAAGAAAGCAAAGAAAATATGTAATAAATGCTCCAAAGCATGTTAGAAGAAGGTTAATTGTATCTCCAATTTCTAAGGAGCTAAGGGAACTTTTGGGAATAAGAAATCTTTCCGTAGCTATTGGAGACTATGTTAAGATAGAAAGAGGGAAATTTAGAGGAAAAGAAGGACATGTTACTTATATAGACACAAAGCACTATAGAGTATATATAGATATAGCGTACATAGAAAAGAAAAATGGTGAGAAGAGTTATTATCCAATTCATGCATCAAAATTAACAATACTAAAGCTAAATTTAACTGATAAAAATAGATTAAAAATAATAAGGAGAAAGAACCCCAATATCTCGGATAAACAAATAGAAGAATTACTGAAAAGGTCTATAACTGATAAAGCCTTCAATACTTCTAATCAGTTTAAACATTAGCTTTACTCTCTTTATATATTATCAATTTTTATCAGAAATTTTCAAAAATCTTTTTAAACTTCTGCGGATCTCATATGAAAAATCCTTTTTAAAACTTCATTAATAAAAGTGACTAATGGGTCATACTACTGGAAGAAGACATCTAAGAAGAATTGCTGCACCCAGAGCATGGCCAATCCCTAGAAAAGGATCGTATTGGATAGTAAAACAATCTCCTGGGCCACATACAATAGAACTTTCTATGCCGATAGCACTATGGATTAGAGATTATTTGAATTATGCAAAAACTATGCAAGAAGTACAATATATGCTGAATAATAAGAAAATTTATGTAGACGGTAAACCCATTAAGGACTATAAATATCCAGTAGGACTATTTGATGTAATATATTTTCCTGAGTTAAATGAATATTGGAGAGTCCTAATCAATAGAAAGGGAAAACTATACTTAAAACAGATAGATGAAGAAGAGGCTAAAATCAAACCATTAAGAATAAAAAGAAAACAAACAATTAATGGGGGTAAGGTCCAATTGACTCTATTTGATGGGAGGAATGTTGTAGTAGAGGATCCCAAGAAATATAAAACTGGAGATACTCTAGTGGTAAACTTAGAAGATAAAACGAT
>JAIXNB010000029.1 GCA_020697515.1 Nanobdellota archaeon | reverse complement strand
TTATGACGATAGACATCAACGAGAAAAACATTACATACTCAATTTTCGATAATAATGGAAACGTTATTAAAACTGTAAGGCTTGACATATATAAGGTGAAAAGAATTCATGATGAATACTCTAAGAAAAGAGAAAAAATTCAGAGAAAACTTGCTAAAAAGCCACAAAAAATGAGAAAAATATTAAGAAAGTATTCTGGTAGAGAAAAAAGAAGAGTTGAAGATTTCCTGCATAAAGTTTCAGCTATAATCATCTCTGAAGCTCTAAAATACAACACTAAAATCATTATGGAAAACTTAAAATATATACGAAATTCCGTGAATAAAAAGAACAAAAACTTAAGGAGAAGATTGAATAGGTGGAACTTCAGAAAACTACAGTTCTTCATAGAGTACAAGGCTAAATGGTACAGTTTAGATGTTAATTATGTTGATGCTCGTAAAACTTCTTCCCTCTGCCCGATATGTGTGTGTAAACAAACCCGGAAGGGTAGGGAGAGTCAGAATGTGGGGAGTTATATTTAGAACGTTCCCTGATGAAGTCTGCGTGATATGGAACGGGGGAACCCCTCAAGGTGGTTGATTGTTACTATCTATCCCTAATCTACTTTGAGAGGAGAAAGATCATCGGCTCGGTTGATGTAAATATTAATACAAACAATTAAAGATTTTGGTTGTTCTATCTTCCATCTTTATATCCTTCAACTTGTAGGAGTTTCCTCTTAAACTCCTTCCCAAGTGGGGTATATCCTGAAATATCTCCGTCTTTTCTAATAACTCTATGGCATGGTATTATGATCAAAAAAGGATTATGTTTTAGAGATTGTATAACCTCTCTAGTCATATAGCCTGTTCTTTTAGCTAAGTCGGTATAAGTAATTACTTGACCCCTCTTCAGACTTAATAAATATATATAAACTTCTTTATACTTGTAATATTTCAAGCTTATGTTAGGTAGATTATTTCCAAAAATACACCCTCCTATAATTTTCTCAAATGCTGCCTCTAACTTATAACTAAATACTATTTTACCTCTCAAATCATGAAATTTCTGAATTTTTTGCAGATGCTTTTTAACTAATTTTGAAGTGTAGTGGATGGCGTATGCGAGAACTTTTTTATTATTTAGCAAAAATGCCATGCTAAATTTATAATTAAATAAGTTTACCATAAATACATTAAATTATTAAAACCTTATCAGCGATGTCCATTTATGGGTGCTAAAGATCTATTTCCGGAAGTACGAGCCCGTAAATTTGATCGTACATTTATCTGTAGAAGATGTGGTGCAAGAATCAGAGCAGATCCTGCTAAAGTTAGAATGGGAAAAGTTAAATGTAGAAAGTGTAAATCTAAGAATTTAAGGCAAGTTAAATCTGAAATATCTCTAGGTAGGTAATATAGTGTCTGTAACACCAGCAATATATTTTTTTATTGCCTTAAGTTTATTTTTTGCACTTTTAAAATTTCTCGGGTATGATGTTGAATATAAAGTACTTTTTGGGATGTTTAAAACAAAAAATGGAATAGATATAATCGATAAACTTTCTAAACTAAAGATAATAAAATACTTCGATAAGATATCCTATTACTCTGGGTTTATTCTAATATTAATTTCTGTGATATTGGTGGTTTATGGTATTGTTAAATTAAAACCCATGTTTGCTCCATTAATCCCTGGAACAGAAGTCCACGGGATATATATACCATTATTACCTACGATTATAGCCATATTCTTTGCAGCATTTTTTCATGAACTATTCCATGGGATTCTAGTTAGATTTCATAATATATCTTTGAGATCATGGGGATTCTTCTTCCTTGGCCCGTTTCTTGGCGCGTTTGTCGAGCCGGATGATGAAGAGATCAAAAAAGCCTCTCCCAAAAAACAGATATCAATATACAATGCAGGTCCGCTTGCAAACATAATCTTAGCATTTTTTGGCTTTCTATTAGTAGCCTCTCTTACTCCTATATTCTCTAACACATTTGAGTACACTAATGTAACTATAACTAAAATAGAGCCTGGAAGTCCTGCGGATATTTCTGGAGTGAATCCTGGAACTATCCTATTGGCCATTGATAACCATACTATAAAAACTATCTCGGATGTTTATGAGGTTTTACAGCAAAAGAACCCTAGAGACAAAATCTTATTAATTACTAATGAAAGTAACTATACTGTAACTCTTGGAGACAAGGAAGGTAGACCATACATTGGGGTCTTTCTCAAGCAAAATTACATAATTAAAGACAGTCTTTTATTCAACCTACTGAGCTTTATTTTAAATATACTTAACTGGATTGTCCTTGTAAATGTAGGGATTGCCATTGCAAATATGTTACCTATATATCCTTTGGATGGTGGAAGATCTTTATACACTCTATTATATGCCCGACTAGGCAATAAAGCTGATAAATATATAATAGTTATTAGCTTAGGAGTATTACTAATGCTTATTGCAAATATTTTAATGGGCTACATATGAAAGAATATACAGCATATCTTAGAAAGGGGTACATATTATCAAAAGAGCATTGTCCAAGGTGTAATAGGTTGTTATTAAAAGATCCAAAGACTCAACTTTTGTTTTGCATATTCTGCGGATATAAAGAAGACTACTCCACTGTTCTAAATAGAGTTGAGCAGTATTTGTTAGGATTACTCAGCAAAGAAAAAGATGTCAATAGAATATTAGATATCTTGAAAGCTTTATACCTTATAAAAAAGTTAAATAGGTAAATTTCTATTTCAAAAATTATTAGATAATTCTAAAACAGTGAGTATACCTCGAACCAGTAAAAATTACTCTTATTCAAAACCTACTTTATAGAGAGTAAAGTTATGAAATCGTTAAATAGAGATAAAACTGTTTGTTATTTATGATGATAAAAACGTCCCCCTCAGATATCAGCAAACGTTATGTAGGGCAACAGATTGATGTATATGGGTTAGTGCTACATGTTAGGGATCTTGGCCGCAAAAAATTTATCATAATAACTGATGGAAAATCTATATTACAGATTGTATATTCTGGGAGTGAAAAAGTACGTAGAGGAGACACTATAAGAGCATCCGGCATCATTAAAGAAGATCCTAGAGCTCCTACTGGGTTAGAGATGGTGGCTAATAATATTACTTTTCTCTCTAAATCTATAGATGAAAGATTTGATCAATGGTCCCTAAGGAATATGAATAAAGATAAAAAAATCAAATATAGAGCATTGCTCCTAAGGTTATTGGAATTTTATAAGGTATTTGAAGAATATGCTAATGTGACACAATATTTAAGGGAATATTACAGAAATCTTGGATTTTTAGAAATATTTACACCTAAGGTGGTTCGGATGGGGACTGAATCAGGGTCAGAAGTATTCTCAATATTATACTTTGATAAAGACGCTTACTTGGCCCAATCTCCTCAATTATATAAACAAATGCTAATGGCTTCTGGGATTAAAGGTGTATACGAAGTTGGTTCTTATTTTAGAGCAGAAGTTTCTTTTACACCAAGGCATCTTACGGAATTTAGAGGATTTGATGTGGAGGTAAACTATATCGAAGACTATTCCGAAATTATGAAAATACTAGAAGACTCTGTTAAATATGTATTAAGCAAATTAGAACTATCCTATCCTAAAGAATTTCCAGTGATATCCTTTAAAGATGCAAAGCAGATACTGCAAGAAAAATATGATATAAGACTAAAGGACGATCTATCTACTGAAGCTGAAAAAGCACTTGGAGATTATGCTAAGAAAGAGTATGATTCAGATCTCATATTTATTGTAGAATTTCCTTACGATTCTAGACCTTTTTATACGATGAGAAAAGAAGAAGATCCAAAGTATACATATTCATTTGATCTGTTATATAAGGGGTTAGAAATAGCCTCAGGATCAAAAAGAGAATATAGATATGAGATTTTAATTAAGCAGATAAAGGAGAAAGGAATAAATCCAGAAAGAATGAAATGGTATCTAGAGGTATTTAAATATGGCATACCTCCTCATGGTGGGTTTGGATTAGGAATAGATAGATTTGTAAGGCAGTTGTTAGAATTGCAGGATATAAGGGAGGTGGTATTATTCCCAAGAGATCCCGATACATTAGAACCATAAATTTCGTTTTTCTAACTAATTCTGGAAATAGGAAATACTAAAAACTTGTAAATATACGTCATAGCTACTTGGAAGATATAGAATATTCGTTAAGAGATTTAGCAATAGGATAAATAATGCAGCCATATTTATTAATATTTGCATAGAGACTATTATAATGGATATTGAGAAACTCGCATGGATAGCAAAGATGAAACTAGATGAAAAAGAAAAAAAAGAATTAAAAAAAGAAATAGAGAAAATTCTAGAAACTTTTAAAAAAATTCAAGAAGTAGATACCTCCGATATTGTATTTGAGACTATCTCTTTATCAAATACATGGTTTAGATATGATACAGAACCAAAAAAATTTGATGAAGAGAAAATAATCCAAAACTTTCCGAAGAGAGAAAATAAAAAATTGGAAGTTCCCAGGTTATTGTGAGTTATGACATAGCCACTATTTGCAATAAAAAATATCAAAATTCCAGATATTATTAATATTTTGTCATGTCGGAGATATTTAAGCATAGGTTATAAAATTTGACATCCAGGCTTAATAATGTTTACAAAAGAGATAATTGAAGATGCTAGAAGCGATCCGATTAACCATTTTGAAAAAATCAGAAAAAATATTGAAAGAAATGAAAATGAAGTAAATTCGTTCATTACCCTTCTTCTAGATGAGGCTGAAAAAGAGATCAAACAAACAAAAGAGGGTAAATTAGCATATTTATTAATAGCAATAAAAGATAATATTTTGGTTGAGGGGATTAAAACAACTGCTGGATCAAAAATGCTCAAAAATTACATAGCACCCTTTGATGCTACTGTTATTAAAAATATAAAAAAAGAAGGTGGAATTATCATCGGAAAGACAAATATGGATGAATTTGCCTGCGGGTCTGATGGTACAACCTCTGCGTTTGGTCCCACAAGAAACCCATTAGATTTAGAGAAAGTTCCAGGCGGATCTTCTTCTGGATCCGCCGCGGTGTTGGCTGCCGAATTTGCAGACTTGGCTTTAGGTTCAGATACAGGGGGATCAATAAGAAATCCTTCCGCCTTTTGCTCTATTTTTGGGTTTAAACCGACATATGGTATAGTATCTAGATACGGGCTTATAGATATGGCAATGTCTTTAGATCAAATAGGTCCAATGGCAAAAGATACATATGGATTAGCTTTACTTATGGATGTTATTTCTGGAAAAGATATTTATGACCCAACTACTATTAGAAAACCTACAAAATCTTTTACAGAAATAATAGAAAACTTTAAAGATAATAACTTGAAAGGGAAAAAAGTTGTGTACGCAAGAGAGTTTTTAGATTATACTGAAGATAAAATTAAAAGGAAATTTTTTAATGTTATCGATTACTTAAACTCATTGGGACTAGAAATAATAGAAACATCTTTACCAGAGATTGAGTATGCTGTTCCTACATACTATTTAGTTGTTCCATCCGAATTTGCTTCTGCTATGCAGAGATATGATGGCCTAAAATACGGTTATAGAAAAGAAGTAAGGGATATATGGAATACCATCATGGAATCTAGAAAAGTCTTAGGGAGGGAAGTAAAACGAAGAATATTTCTTGGGACTTTTATAACTTCCCGGGAGGAATTTGGAAAATGGTATAAAAAAGCTGTATTAGTGAGGCTAAAAATAAGGAAAAGACTACTAGAATTATTCAAGAAATACGACTACTTGGTTTCACCAACCATGCCTGTTTTACCTTGGAGAATCGGAGAAATACAAGATCCCTTAACAATGTATCAGATGGATGTTCTCACTGTTTTAGCAAATCTTGTTGGTATTCCATCAGGATCTGTACCCATTGCGAAATCCGTAGGCTTCCAAGTGATGGGAAATCTGAAAGAAGATCACAAAGTATTAGAGTTAATGTATACTGTAGAGCAAAAATTTTCTAAGTTTATTAAAACAAACTAAAATGAAAGCTAAAATCGGGTTTGAAATTCATGTTCAACTAAACACCAAACAAAAATTATTCTGTAGATGTTCAGCAGATTACACTGATAAAGACCCAAATACAAATATTTGTCCAATTTGCACTGGTCAACCGGGATCCAAACCAATGCCCCCAAATCTTGAAGCTATTAAAAATGTAATAAAAGTTGGTCTAATACTTGGGTGCAAGCCAAATCATGTAAGAATTTATTTCTTGCGAAAGCATTATTTTTATCCAGATCTTCCTAAGAACTATCAGATAACTTCAGAACCACTAATGGTAGATGGAAATTTTTTTGGAGTAAAAATACGTGAGGTGCATCTGGAGGAGGATCCTGGTAGATACGATTTAAGAAATGGGTACGTTGATTTTAACAGATCTGGGACCCCTTTAGCAGAGATAGTTACGGAGCCAGATATAGAATCGCCGGAGCATGCAAAAGGATGGTTAGAAAAACTATTTTTGTATTTAAAATATTCCAGAGCTATTAGGGCTGATCCTGGAAGTATTAGAGTTGATGTAAACGTATCCATTGAAGGCGGGGAGAGAGTTGAGATAAAAAATGTTAATTCCATAGACGGTGTATATAGATCTCTAAAATATGAAATATTAAGACAGACTAGGATGTTAATAGTTGGTAAGAGAATAAAGAGAGAGACCAGGCATTATGATGATGAAAAGAGGATTACAGCACCCTTAAGAGAAAAAGAGGATATTGCAGACTATAGATATATCCCTGATCCAGATTTAATACCTATAGAGATTTCTGAAAGCCTTATTGATAATATTAAGCGTGATATACTCTCTCCAATAGAATACGAAAAGATCCTAAAGAATAAATACAACCTCAAGGAGAACTATATACAAAAACTATTACAAAATCCCGAATTCTTGGAGTTGTGTATATATGTCCTGAAAAATATTAAAAAGGAAGATCCAAATAGAGTTGCAGAAATACTAACGAATCATGTTTGGAGAGTCATAAAAGATACTAATTTAGAGTTTCACCAGATAAAAAATTTACAGTTAGTAAGAAACATAGAACGATTGTTAACAATACTGAATAGAGTAGATAGAAATAAACTTTGTGATATAGTCTCTGCAATGCTTTTAAACAGTGAAGATCCTGTGAATTATGCCAAAAAGAAGAGGTATCTATTACAAGAAGTGGATAAAAATAAGATAATCTCTATTGTTAAGGAGATTCTTACTTCAGAAACTAAAGCTGTAAACGACTATCTTAACGGTAAGAAAAAAGCTTTAAGTTATCTTGTTGGGAAAGTCATGAGTAGATTAGAGATAAAACCAAATCCTAAGACTATTACAGAGATAATAAAAGAAGAAATATACAGGACATATAGATGATCCAAAAATACGTACTCAAAAAATTCAACAAAACTTTTTTAAAAATTGTTAACTATAAAAATGAATTTGTAGAATAATAAAGGTTTTATGATGAAGACTATATTTATCAACGATCTACTAAAGGACGAGTTGGTGGGTAAAGAAGTTAGTGTAAAGGGATGGGTTTATAGGAAAAGAGAGTTTAAGGATAAGATATTCATTGTATTAAGAGACTCTACAAATATTATACAGGCAATTGTTAGGAAGGAAGATGTACCTAGAGAAGTTTGGGAAAAGGCGTTAGAATTCCAAATAGAAGGTTCTTTAGAGGTTAAAGGAATTCTAAAGAAAGATCCTAGGGCGCCAACTGGATACGAAATAGCTGTTAAAGATATTGTTGTTTATGATTATGGGCAACCATTTCCAATAAAAGGCGATGAAGATATAGATACTATACAAAAGCTTAGACATTTATGGATAAGGAATAGAAGATTTACAGCTACTATGAAAATAAAACATAGTTTGTTAAAACATTTAAGAAATTGGTTTATAGATGGTGGTTGGTGGGAGATACACCCTCCAATTTTAGTAGGGAACGCTGCAGAGGAAACAACAACCCTATTTGAAGTAAATTATTTTGGAAAGAAAGCTTATTTATCGCAAAGCGCTCAATTATATCTAGAAGCTCTAATATACTCCTTAGAAAAAGTATTCTCTCTAACTCCATCGTTCAGGGCAGAAAAGTCTAGAACAAGGAGACATCTACATGAGTATTGGCACTTTGAAATAGAAGCAGCTTGGTATCATTTAGAAGATTTGATTAAAGTTACAGAAGAATCCCTAAAATACGCAATAGAAAAAACTATAGAAGAGAGAAAAATAGAACTAAATATGCTCGGTAGGGATATATCATATTTAAAAAAAGTTATTGAGGAGCCATGGATAAGTATGAAATATAAAGAGGCTATAGATATTTTGCAATCTAAAGGTGTTAATATAGAATATGGACAAGACCTTGGAGCAGATGAAGAAAGAGAATTAACAAAAGATTTTGAAGTTCCGATATTCATAACATATTATCCTCGAGAGATGAAAGCATTTTATATGTATGAAATAGGAGATGGGACTGTGAAAAACTTTGATCTTTTGGCTCCGGAAGGATATGGAGAGATAATTGGCGGCTCTGAAAGGGAATGGAGATATAATATCCTGAAAAAGAAGATAGAAGAATGGGGGTTGAATAAATTAAAAGTCATAATCGGAGATATGGAGGTTGGAGCATACGATTGGTATCTAGATCTTAGAAAATATGGGAGCATCCCACACTCTGGTTGGGGATTGGGGCTAGAAAGACTTCTAATGTGGGTGGCTAAGTTAGGACATATAAGAGATACGTTACCTTTCCCAAGATTAAGGGAAGGGTGGCTCTATCCATAATTTTTATTTATGACCCATAAAATAAGATTCTCATCACCTCACACTTCTTTTCCCATATAGTTGGTTGGGATGATTTTAAAAAGAGGGATTATAATTATCTACTATTTTATCTAAGTATAATCTAGCCTCTACAAAACTTTTAACAAAGTTTAATGTATCCTTAGCTTTCATAAAACTAGTACCTATAAGGGCAGCATCAGTGTATCTTAGAGCCGCCTTTAGATCTTCTAAGGTGGATATACCACTCTCACTGACAGAGACTACACCCTCTGGAAGGTACCTAGACAGCTTTGCTGTAAGGGATACATCACCGTCATCAAGTTCTAATTTGGATATATCTCTGTTATTTATCCCTATCATTGTTGTATTAGTCCCTTTAGCTATCTCCATCTCCTCCCTACTATGTACTTCGACTATGGTATCCAATCCATGCTCTAACGCGTAGTCAACAAACTCTCCAGTTTTCTCCTTTAGTAGTCTCCCTATCAATAATATTGCACTTCCTTCCACCTCCGCAGTCCTCTCAATCTCTTCTTTAGATGTTATAAAGTCCTTTCTTAAGACAGGGAGTTCTGTAGAGGAGCATATCTTTTTAAAGACTTGGAAATCTCCTTTGAAGTATTTTCTATCGGTAATATAAGATATACCTGCAACTCCGGCCTCTTCATATATTCTGAGAATATCCATCTCATCTCTACCCCTAAGTAGATCACCATACTTAGGAGAATAAACCTTTATTTCTGCAATAATTGGATTTTTATTTTCTCTTTTTTTATTCATTATAGACTTTACCATCTTGTACATGAAATTACTAGATCTATTAAAAATTATTAAAATTACTCAGACCACCAACACAAAAACATAACAAAGAGCTGGATAGAGTTTTTATATAAACTGATTGTGGAATTTAATAACTACCTTATCACTTTTGCTCTCATTCAGAATTAATTAAAGCAAAAATATAATTTTTAGAAAAGTACTCATTAACGTTTTTACTATAATTGATGAAGTTGAGGACGCAACCTTCATTACTAATTTAAATTTAACTATCACTGCATGTTGAATTTTTTGCGGATTTCCGGATCTATTCTTTCAGGAGACCACTGATTTTCAAAATCAATTTCGATTTCAACATCATAACCTAATTTTCTTATTTTTATTGTTATTGCTTCTATTAAATAAGGCAAGTATGGGCACATGGGTGTTGTAGGCAAAAATTTTACATAAACCTTATTATCTTCTATCCTAAGCTCTTCCACCATCCCCAAACTAACTATATCGTACCCAATTTCCGGATCTAGTATACTCTTCAAAACATTCAATATTTTTTGTTTGTCATCCATTATAACACGGCTATAAGCTTTCATTATTAAAGTTTTACCATAAATCCCTTTCTTCTCTGGAACCCTCCATTTAGGGCAGATAATGAAATACTTAATTAACAGTTCTAATTCTCTCAATAGGCTAAGAGTGGTAGTTTTAACTATTTAGACAAAAGCGAACAATGAGTATTTTTATAAACCTACATTTTCCGTAATATGTACCTAAATGCGTTGTAAGCTGCTATCGCGCCCTCAGCTGCAGATGTTACAATCTGCATAAATCTACATGAGCCAGATGTTACATCCCCAGCGGCAAACACCCCTTCTATATTAGTTTTCATGCATGGATCAACTTTTATCCTATTGTCATCATCTAATTCAACTCCTAACTTCTTCGCAAGTTCTGTGGATGGTTCTAGTCCTACAGCCACAAAAACACCTTGAACATCCAATTCTATTATATCTTCGGTATCTCTATCCTTTAAGACTATTTTTTCTACAGTAGACTGTCCTTTTATCTCTAAAACTATTTTGTTTAAAACAAATTCTATATTTGAATTTAATTTTGCTTCATCAACCAGTACTGGATCTGCCTTAAACTTCTTCCTCCTGTGTACTAGATATACCTTCTTGGCATATTTGGATAAAACTAGAGCATCATGGAACGCAGTATTACCGCCTCCAACCACTGCTACTACTTTACCACTATATAATGGTGCATCGCACTCTGCACAATATGAAATTCCATTAAGATTTTCGCCAGGTACCCCTAGGGTGCGTCTTTTCGAACCTGTTGCAAAAATTATTACTCGCGATTTAAAAGTATACCCATTTCTTGTGCTAATAGTAAATAAATCCATATCTTTTCTGACATCTACTGCCTCATCTATCAATGTTTTAACACCCCATTCCTCTGCATGATCTTTAAATAATCTCCCAAGCTCTGGCCCAGAAATTCTTTTTATTCCTGGGTAGTCCTCTACTATCGACGCCTCATTAAGAAGCCCTCCGATGTATTTGGTTATAACCAGTGTTCTTAGTTTATATCTACCACAATATAGAGCTGCAGAGTATCCAGCCGGACCTCCGCCGATTATGATAACATCCCAATTTTCATTTAAAACTTCCTTTTTTGTAAAATTTTTTAAAGAGAAGGAAATTTTCATGTCCTATCCATGTTTGTTAGAAGATCCTTTTATATCTACTAAAGCGCGCTCTATATGTTCTACAAACGTTGCTTCAGGAACAGCACCCTCCCACTCCAAAATAGATTTTCCATTATATACTATTACATTTTTTGGCACTGCCTGTATATGAAAAGCTTCAGATAGTTCAGGAAATTCATATACATTTATCATAACTCCTCTAATTTTATTATTCAGAAAAGCAAATTTGTGGGCATATTGGGTCATATGGGTACAATATGGACATTCTGGAGTGACAAATACATATATATCAATTGGTGTATCAACTTTTGCAATTTTCTCTGCAACTTTAGGTGGAAGATCTACTTCATTTCTCGAAATAGCGATAATATCTTCTATAAATGCTACAAATTCCCACCCCGCGGGTAGTCCATAGTACACTATTTCTGGCTTTTTGTTGAATATAAATATAGGACCTCTTCTATCGCCAAAGGTGTCTATATCTAGGTTGTACTCCTTCAATAATTTATATCCATTTTCTGACCTTGCATCAACAAACTTTGCCTTTATCCTACTATCTAAAGACATAAGCTCATTTATAATATTTTTGGCAGTGTTGCTACTATCTCTATTTTTCTCATTATCTAGAAATATTGTAATCTCAACGATATCCTTTAGATTCTTCTCAAAAGACTCTTTCAAAGCTTGTCTATCTTCTTCTTTCAAAAGTCCCATAGCTACAGCAATATATGGAAATCTTATATACCTTTGCATATTTTTGCAAATTATGAGTCTTAAGGTCTTTAGGGCTCTAGCAAACGAAACAAGGTATAAAATAATAAAAATCCTATTGGAAAATGATTCCTGCTTAGGGAACTTATCCAGGTTCTTTAATAAAGATTTTTCAGTTTTATATAGACATGTAAAAGAACTTGAAGAGGCGGGACTTGTAGAAGTAAAAAAGGTAGGAAGATTAAGTATAATATGTATTAAGAACAAAGATATTATAAGAAAGCTGGTAGATCTAGCGAGTCAAATTGAAAAACAAGATTAATATTTATGTAGTATATCTTCATCAAGGTTTTCTTAATAAAGATTATGGTTATTCTCAATTTTCTCACTCACCTAATTAGATAGAATCCAACAATTTCCATATACTTTTCTATGTCAGGCAATAGGGAATGTCGGATAATTGTGATTATCCGACACACTAGATATTGCCTAAAAATTATAAAACTAAAATTCAGAGAATAACTACATCTTAGTATCCTATAAAAATTTTATAAATTGTAATTACTATATAGCGAATATGACAGAAAAAACTTTAGACGTTATACTAATAGGGGAAACCCATACAGATTTGAAACAAGCTTATGAAATCGCTAA
>JAIXNB010000028.1 GCA_020697515.1 Nanobdellota archaeon | reverse complement strand
ATTATTAGCGAAAATCAGGTCTGATAGAGTAGAAAATAAACCAGAATGTGTAGATTATATCTAAGAATGTTCTCTCAATACATCTGATGGGGGAACGTTTGCAGGTACTTTAAATATTGGTATTTTTTAGTTTAAACAGGGTATTTATCAGACCAAAAACTAAAACAAATATAGTGTATATATGATTGCACTGATGCTAAAACCAGATCCTATATTTTTATAACCCTATCCTAAATTTTATTGTGTTTATTATTATATCCGATAAAACTTATAAGCTAAAATATGAGATATTATTTTATTGCCGCCGTAGCTCAGCGGTAGAGCGGCCGGCTGTTAACCGGCAGGTCGGGGGTTCAAATCCCCCCGGCGGCGTTGTTTAAACAGTATTACTCTTTGGTTATATAGTGAAAAGAAACTAGGATTGTAATAGTAACTTTTAATAAGATTAACCATTAAGAATAATTCTTTTGTCAACAATAGCTTTTAGGTTGAAAACTTATAATATCTTGGCTTAAAATAATATTATAAGCCGCGGTGCCCGAGCGGACCAAGGGGTGTGGCTGGAGACCACATCCCCGTCAAGGGGGCCGGGGTTCGAATCCCCGCCGCGGCGTTCGGCCAATAGGACAAATATGATAATAGCTAAAAATAATTGTTTATTGTTCAAACACCTCTAACAATCTCTGGATTCTTTTTTCAATTGGAGGATGGGTGGAGAACAATTCTTCAACAGATACAAAATAAAGTGGTTCTATCGCTTCGTTATATGGTATATCCCCTGTATTAACTATCTGTATTTTCCTAAATGCAGAGATTAAACCATCTGGACCCCCATTTAGCTCAGCAGAGAATAAGTCAGCTAAATATTCTCTTTCCCTAGATATTGCTAACTGAATAATTGTTGCTACAATTGGGGTTAATATCGCTACTAAAATAGCAATTATATTGACCCATGCCGGTCTCTCATCTGAAGACCAAAATAAAGAATATATCATCCAATTTGCTATGAAAGAAACTAATCCAACCAGAACAGATGTAATTGTCATATACATCATATCAAAATGTTTTATATGTCCAATCTCGTGTCCTAGAACTCCCGCTAGCTCCTCTCTATTTAAATATTTTAATGCACCAGTGGTTATGGCTATGCAAGCGTTACCAGGAGTTAAACCAGTTGCAAATGCATTGATATCATTAGATACAAAGTAATATAGTTTTGGTATAGGTATTTTTGCTTCTTTAGACAATTCTTCGACTATTTCTCTAACTTCTTCATATCTCGGGTGTTCTTCTAAAGGTCTAGCTCCTACAGAAGCTAATACAATCTTTGGACCAAGGAGAGTCCCCAGAAGAATATAAAACACCGCCGAGAACAATCCATATAGTGCGCTGAATTTTGCATATCCTGGGTTTAGAATAAAGCTAAGGAACTCTACAAGAAAATATACTATCACACCTATTGCACTTATCAATAACAAACTTTTGATTATGTTGATGATTTTGTAAGATTTCAGTTTTTTCATGCTATTATTTATGAATTCAGGATTTAAAAATCTGATACAGACATTAGAAAATGGATGTAAGTATAGTTTTTGTTGAGCCAGAATCCGAAGATAATGTTGGGGCTCTTGCAAGAGTAATGGTTAACTTTGATTTCAAAAAATTAGTTATAGTTAACCCTCAGGTAAATATATTTTCTGAAAAAGTAAGGATTGTTGCTAGGAAAAAAGGATGGGAAATTATAAACAATGCTATGATACTAGAAAATTTAGAGGATGCTATTAGTATGTTTGATCTTACGTATGGAACAGCAGGGATATCCTCGAAAAAGGGTTCTAAGGTTTTGAGAAATCCATTAACTCCTGAAGACCTAGCTAAGATGATCTGGAAATATGATGGAAGAATTGGGATATTTTTTGGAAGGGAATCTACTGGATTCAGCAACAAGGAACTAAATATGTTCGACTCAGTCATAACAATTCCCGCTAATGAAGATTATCCTGTAATGAATGTTACACATGCCGCCGCCGTAATATTATATGAATTGTTCAAACATAGACATAATCCAGTCAGAAAGGTATTCAAGTTGGCAAATAGGAAGGAGAAGAAAACACTAATAAACTTAGCTACACAAATGATAGAAGTATTGCCAGTACAGGATTACAGAAAGCCAGTGATGATTAGGGTACTTAAAAATTTGATAGGGAAATCTATGATTACTGAAAGAGAGTATAGCGTTTTAGCAGGAATTTTCAGAATAGTATATGAAACTTTAAAATATAGATAAAAATGATGTCATAATGGAGATGGTCCCGCAACTTTCAACAATGGCTTTCATGTTACTGATATTAGTATTTGTAGTATTATTATTAATTAAGATACTTAGGGAGATGTTTAGGCTGGTATTATACGCTTTAGCAATATTCTTAGTTTTGAGATTTATGAAAATATTGAAAATATTATGAGAGAGTACTTTTTATCCCACTATCAAATAAGACAAATATATATAGCAAAAAAGCTTGGACTAAATAGTATTAAAATTAGTTTGGACTTAAATAAAACTAAACAATATATAACGATAAATAAAGACTTTATTCTCTTTCCAGATGGACAAAGAATAAACCTCTATAATCTATCCGGCTTAATAAAAAAAAATATCATTATAATGATAAGGGATAATGAGATTTACGAAATGTTCTTTAAAACCCCTGATAGTCGAATCTACAAATTAATATCCAATGGAGAGTTAGACTACCCAAATTTAGAAACCTCCGGAAGAAAACTTTTCAGTAAAGACATACCAATAAAAGATCTTGTAAGAAATGTTACAGACTACTTTATAAAACGTCAAAAGATTTTAATTATTGGAGCTAAGTTAGGATATTATCCAATAGCATTATTCGAATCTGGAAAAGATGTTACAGTCTATGAAGAAGACAAGTATATCCTAGAGATGATGAAGTATAATCCTCTGTCCAGGGAGTTCTTTGAATATAAAATTAAGTTTAAGACAGATAGGCTCTATAGTTTAAGAAACATCCCAGAAAAAAGTTTTGATGGGATCTTGTATTGTCCACCCCCGTTTTCGAGAACTACTAGGTATTACTACTCAAAGCCAATTTACACTGAGTTTTGTAGAATACTAAAGCCAAAAGGTTTGCTACTAATTGATGTAGAACCACCCATGGCTGTAACTACTAGTAGAATAATCAGAAATACACAATTAAAGTTAGAGAACATTAAATTTTCTTCTGTAGAATTAGATCGAGAAAATTTATTTATCTTAGCTAGGAAGTGAACGGGCCCGCGGGGATTCGAACCCCGGACCTCCGGGACCGAAGCCCGGTGTGCTATCCTAGCTACACCACGGGCCCATGATATTTTATAATCTGTGTAAAGTTATTTAACAATAAATTTAGTAAACTCATATATCAATACTACTAAAATTCTTCAATCTCAAATACATAAATGGCGTTCGATATAGTTGGAGATATAGTTATATTAAAACCACCCCTAAAATACCCCCCAGAAGAATATGTCAAAAAAATTTTAGAAAAGCACAAATTTGTTCGTGTCATTTTACTACAACAAACAGATGTTCAACCACCTTATAGAGTTCCAGAATATAAAGTTCTATGGGGAGAAAACAGAACAGAAACTATCCACAAGGAATTTGGATTAAAATTTAAGGTAGATGTTGTTAGAACTTATTACTCCCCAAGGCTATCTAATGAGAGATATAGAATTGCAAAAATGATCGGAGACGGTGAAAGAGTTTTAGTGATGTTTGCAGGAGTAAACCCATACGCGATTTATATAGTAAAATTTGCAAGACCTAAGGTAGTTTATTCTATAGAACTCAACCCTTTTGCAGTAAAGTACGGTTTAGAAAATGTAGAGATCAATAAAGTACAGAATAAAATAATAACAATTTTGGGAGATGTGAGGAAAGTCCCCCCTTTAATATCGCTATTTGGTAATAAAAGTGGTTATATTCACTCGGAGGAGACATATATTCTAGACACTTTATCTTCTGGAATAGTGTTAAACTTGTCAGTAATAGAACCCTGCGCAGATTATAGAATACAAGAACTTTATGATAAAATACCTGCAGGCAAAAAGTATATTGTCACAAATAATATTGGTTCTTTAGAGAACCCTTATAAGTATAATGGATTTGTTAGGATAGATAGAAATAAATTCTATGTATATAATTTTAATGAAAATGTTGTAGAGGAGTATAAGCTTTTTGGAGAAATGTTTGATAGGATTATAATGCCTTTGCCAAGAGAGGCTGATACATTTCTGGATGTTGCAATCCCGTTGATTAAAGAGAACGGGATAATACATCTATATCAGTTTATGTTTGAAGATGAGATTCCTGAAAAAGCAAATGAAATTTTGGATAAATATGCATCCTTATTAGGCTTTGAATATAAAATATTGAATATTAAAAAAGTTGGTGATATAGCACCAAGACAGTATAGGGTTTGCATAGATTTTGAGATTACCAAGAAGGATTGTTAAGTATAGTACTTTCTAAAATTAATCGTTCCCTCTACTTTCCTCTCAGCTTACAACCCTCATGGATTTTGAGAATGAAAAGTATACTTAAGTTTCTTTACAAAATGATCTAAGTAGCTACTCTCTATTAAGGAATAAAATTTGTAATTTAATAAACCTGTACAACTCTTTTGTATAATATTCAATATTACTTCCTGTTATTAACTATTCCAAAGCTTTTGACTACTTCAAAATACTATAAGATGAATCATCCAAATACACCAATTAATATTAAAGCCACAAATATAGAAAACTTTATCTACTCAAATAAATTATTAGCGAAAATCAGGTCTGATAGAGTAGAAAGTAAACCAGAATGTGTAGATTATATCTAAGAATGTTCTCTCAATACATCTGATGGGGTCAGAACGGAACAGTAGTTTTTATTATACATCTTTATCTATGTATTT
>JAIXNB010000027.1 GCA_020697515.1 Nanobdellota archaeon | reverse complement strand
CTTTTAGCCTTCTCTGCAATTTTCTTTTTCAGTCTAACCCCATATACAAATTCTAATTCCATCGCATCTAGCCCCAATGCTCCCGTATGTATTATTCCAGTTATTATATCTCTTTTAGGAGCTGACAAGGGGACGCCCGCTGGGCCGAATCTTAATCTATCCATGATAATTCATAGTTAAGAAAACCCTATCAAATAATTTACAATCATGCTTTTGATATAAAAAGGTAGAGTTTATTTAAGGTATAACATAAAAATAGAGTATACATTAAGCTATTTTTATAACCTCTTCACAAAATTTATAATTAAATTTTCATTAAAAACTTCTGGATGGAAAACTACTCCATATATCCTAGTATATTTTACTGAAAAGAAAACTGGAATCCCATTTAACTTGCCAATTATTTCAAATCGCTTATTAAGCCTTGGAACTTTAGATGTAATAAAATAACTATAAATTTTTTCCATGGATACTAATGGGTTCTCTTTCATAATCTCTACTTTTTTCCTTCCAATTATCAGGTAGTCTTCAAGTTTTCCTCCAAAGATTTTAGTAATTATTTGTGAACCTGCACAAATACCCAAAACAGGAATATAGGATTCTTGCAACCACAAAAAGTTCTTTATATACTTAATATAATCGAAATCTTTTAGAGCAGTACCAGTTATTATTATTTTATCCCACACTCCTTCTTTTATTTCTCTATAAGACACTACTGTATATTCCTCACAACATTTTTGTACTATTCTTTCTAGAGGCTTTACAAATTCGTACTCACTTAGTGGATCCTTGCAGGTACTAACTATTAGTATCATTTCTTTACAAGTTTTGCATCTCGTATTATAAAAACCCCCGAATACTCTTTGTACTTTATTTCATAATCTACTATCTCTATTCTCTCTCTAAAGAAAGGTGCATCTATGACGAAAGTCTCTATTTCCCCACCCTCCCCAGCAGGGTTGAGACCGTACTTCTTCTTAAACTTCTTAAAAAGATCTATAACTTCCATGTCTATAACCTTTCCAAGGAGTGATTTACCCAAAGGATACGCAAAAATTCCAGTAATAATAACTTTAAACTTATTATTAATTAGATTAAGTAGTAACTCTACTTCATCTGATAGCCATAGAGGGTTAAAACACCACAATCCCAACTCCCTACAAACCTTTTGGAACTTGGCCGCTTGATATGTAGATCTAATAGCCCCCGTTACTATCCCTTCAATCTCGTATTCAGAAATTGCATATTCTAATACTCTCTTTAGATCTTCTAGTTCTTTTTCCTTTTCCCCACTAGTCTTCCACTGTATTATAGGTATTCCAATAGCTTTTGCCTGAAGAGTTGTCCATTTCGCATTAGGCACATGAAAAAGATAGCTTTCTGGATCCATAGGAAAGAGATTTATAAGAACCTCTATATCATGATATAACATAGCCCTATACAGAGCTAGATTAGAATCTTTCCCTCCAGAATAAAGGACCGCCAGCTTCATTTGATCTTTCTAAATAGAATTAAGAATTCTGTATGAGATAATTGCATATGCCTTGGCCTGAGAACGTCTTTACGATAAATCCACTCTCTAACAATACTTTCATAAATTCCTAGAAGATAAAATTTCCTATTCAACTCCAACAGTTTTAGAACAGATGTTATATTTGGTAAAAACACTGCAAGATACCCTCCCACCCTTAATGAGTTATAAGCATGCTCTAATACCCTCCAAGGATCCCCTACATCTAAAACAACTATATCAACGTTCTTCTCATCTATTCCTATGGTTATATCTTTTAATTTTAAATCAACATAATCTATAAGTCCTGTTTTCTCTAAATTTTCTTTAGCAATCTCATAAAATTCCCCTCTTTTTTCATAGCTGTATACTCTACCATCGGGTTTTACAGTATTCGCTAAAAATGATGTAAGTATTCCTGAACCTGCTCCCCCCTCTACAACCTTCCAACCAGATGACAAACCTGTTAGAGAAACCAGTAATCCAAAATCCTTTGGATGTGTAGTTTGTGGTCCTCTCCTTAAGAACTCTAGTAAGTCTATAAAAGTATCCTTTAGTACTACAAACTCTTCCCCTAAATGGCTCTTAATAATCTCTCCTGGTTTTGCATTCTCAAGATATTCCTTCTTTATTACACCTAAATGTGTTGAAAAGTCCTTTGGGTCTTTAATATAATACTTTTTGCCAGTTTTCAGATGAAATAAAATCATTCCTTCAATTTAACTTCAACAATCCCCTCCTCCTCGGATATCTTGACATATTTTATTTCCTTAGAACCATCCAATAGTACTTGAACAGCATCTGGATTACCTAATTTTTTTATAGGAAATGTAAAACCACCATATAGTGAATCAACAATGATTATGTATTGGTAACCTGCTTGCCTATACATCGCATCCGAGATAATTAAGTTATATTGCCTCTTTATATTATCGAATACTAAATCCTTAAATAGAACATTTTCTTTCTCAACATCCGGATATATTTGTTTTAATACTTCAACAATTCTCCTTGAGTAATTTTCAGCCTTTTCTAACTCGAATATGTGAATAGATTTAATATCTTCCGCTCTAACGGTTGCCCACTCTCTCTTGTAAATCACAATCATTAAATAATTAGGGTTGTAACATTCTTAAGTTATGTCTTAGGTCAAAAGCGCATGCTTTATTCCATTAACTATAAGTTCTACTGCTATAGTTAATAGTACGAGACCCATTAATCTATTTAAAAGGATTATCATAGTTCTCCCAAATCTACTCACAATTTTTTCTCCATTATATACCACAAGAAAGGCCAATACAAATGCTATAGAAAATACTGTGAATAAGTATATATCTTCTATTAAACTAGTTACCTTTGCTCTATACAGAAGTGTTATTGTAATAACTCCCGGACCGGTTAGTAATGGTACAGCCATAGGAGCCACTACTACTTTCTCTAGTTCACTATCTTGATGCCTTATGTTGGATATTTTTGGAGTATTATCTCTCAGGATGTCTAACGCCATTAGCATAAGAAGAATTCCTCCAGCCACTTTAAAAGATTCTATGGATACTCCAAAAAACTTTAAGATGTGTACTCCTGCGACAAATATTAAAATCCATGTTAAATACGCAATTAAAAATGCTCTTTTAATTGCAAAACTTCTTATATCTTTTTTTGCTACTCCCAAACTATCAAGAATAGATTCAAATACGAAGATATTTCCAAATGCCCCTAGAAGGATAAACATAGAGAGTAAAGCCTGAATATAATCCATACAATAATTTTTGATATAATTGGATTTAAACTAATACTTAAAACCAAGATAATGTATAATCTTAAGTAACTGTCCCGACCCTCTATCACTTTCATATCAGGGATCTTCCATCCTCTGACTTTATTGTCTGGCTTTCGGAGTAAAGAATTTTGAGGGGAGCTTCATTGATATCTAACAAAACACTACAGAAGTAATTGAATATTGTGAAGATACACTATATATCTCTGCCCCAAATAAATATGATATTTAATAGTAAAATAGATGTTGATTCTTAATCACACTTATTGATATGTGTCGGATAACTGTGGTTATCCGACATCTCCAATAGCCAAAAGGTTATATATACCCAATTTTGTAATAATCTCTATAGAGTGTATAAACTAGATTACATAAAATCAAATTTCGATGAAAATTATTTTTTCAATATTTCTAATTTAGTTTAAACCTTAGTTTTACTACCTTCTATGTTATCTATTTCTATTCAAAATTTTAAAAATATGTTAATACTACTTTATGCTGCTTCCTCCTCTTTTTTAACAGGGTATGCTATTCTAGAAACGATCATTATTTGGCCTATAGCTTTAACTAATTGGTGTTGTATTATCAATCCCTTTGCACCTCTTTTCAATAATTCTGGATCACTCACCCTTATTTTCCAACCATATATTTTGTTTTCGGAAATTAACACATCTTCGACATCTCCCAGATACATACCATCTTCTGTGTAAACTTTTAGGTTGTAAATTTCAGTTAATTTCCTTAAGTTTAAGCCCATTATTAAGTTAGCCTCTTTATAGTTTATAAAACCTTACAGTAGCAATGATATATATATTTTTCTTAAAAACTCTATATTATGGTAAAAGGTGGTGAAAATGTCCCAGAGATACGTTTACGTGTTGCGGAAGCACGTCAAGATGATGTTTATCGTGGTATTGTAAGGATAGATTCAGAATCTATGAGGAAGATTGGTGTTAAACCTGGAGATGTAGTAGAAATTGAAGGTAGGAGAAAAACCGTTGCCATTGTTGAATCTGCATATCCTGAGGATATTGGATTAGGTGTTATAAGAATGGATGGTATAATTAGAAGAAATGCCGGGGCCTCTATCGGATCATATGTTACTGTAAGAAGAGCTAATGTTAAGGAAGCTCAAAAAGTGGTCCTAGCCCCCGCCCAAAAAGGAATAGTCCTACATATTCCTCCAGAAACTGTTCATAGAATGTTAATTGGAAGGCCATTTGTGAAGGGGGATCTAGTTGTTGTTACACCATTCTACCAAAGAAGAAGGAGGAGTTATGATCCTTTATTTGACGAATTCTTTTCAGTGGTTGATGAATTTTTCTCATTCGGGTATGGACCTGAACTAAAGCTAACAGTAGTAAATACTATTCCAAAGGGGCCTGTTATTGTAACAGAAGCTACTGAAGTAGAAGTATTGCCACAAGCTGTTGAGATTAGAGAGGATATCCCAGATGTAACATATGAAGATATTGGAGATATGGATGAAGTTGTTAGAAAGATAAGGGAGTTAGTAGAATTACCTTTAAGACATCCTGAAATCTTTGAAAAGCTTGGAATAGAACCTCCGAAAGGAGTATTACTCTATGGGCCACCAGGTACAGGTAAAACTTTATTAGCTAAAGCTGTTGCAAACGAAGCGGGAGCATATTTCATAGCTATCAATGGTCCTGAAATAGTAAGTAAATATGTAGGTGAATCTGAAAAACGCTTAAGAGAGATATTCGAGGAGGCTAAAAAGAATGCTCCTGCTATTATATTCATAGATGAGATTGATGCAATAGCTCCGAAAAGAGATGAAGCGGTTGGAGAGGTGGAGAGAAGATTAGTGGCTCAATTATTAACTTTAATGGATGGTCTAAAAGAAAGAGGAAGAGTTATTATTATAGCAGCTACAAATAGACCAAATGCTGTAGATCCTGCCTTAAGAAGACCTGGTAGGTTTGATAGAGAGATAGAAGTTCCAGTTCCAAACGAAGAAGCTAGATATGAGATTCTAAAGGTACACACACGAAGAGTACCCCTGGGAAAGAGAGTTGTAGAAAATGGTAAAGAAAGATATGTTTTACTAGATGAAAAAGAAAAAGAGCAGTTGTTAAGAAAAATAGCTTCTGCAACTCATGGTTTTGTAGGAGCTGATTTAGCTGCTTTGGTAAAAGAGGCGGCTATGAACGCTATAAGAAGGATAATACCAGATATTGAGAGATATGAAGACAGACCTTTACCCGCGGAAGTTTTGGAGAAATTAGTTGTTACTGAAGAAGACTTTATGGAAGCTTTAAAGGTAGTACCACCATCTGCAATGAGAGAGGTATTAGTTGAGGTGCCAAAAATAAGATGGGACGATATTGGTGGCTTAGATGAAGTTAAACAGGAGTTAAAAGAATCTGTAGAATGGCCATTAAAGTATAGAAATATATTCAAAAAGATAGGAATACAGCCACCTAAAGGAATATTACTCTATGGGCCACCAGGTACAGGTAAAACTTTATTAGCTAAAGCTGTTGCAACAGAATCAGGGGCCAACTTTATTGCTATTAAGGGTCCAGAAGCGCTATCAAAATGGTTCGGTGAGTCTGAGAGAATAATTAGGGAGATATTTAGAAAAGCTAGACAAGTTTCCCCAACTGTTATATTCTTTGATGAAATAGATGCCATTGCTCCTAAAAGGGGGATGTATTCAGATTCTGGGGCTTTGGATAGAGTTGTAAATCAGCTATTAACAGAATTAGATGGGATAACTTCTAGAGGAGATGTGGTAGTAATTGCCGCAACTAACAGACCTGATATACTCGACCCAGCTTTGTTGAGGCCTGGGAGATTTGATAGAGTTATATACGTACCACCTCCAGATGAAAAAGCTAGACTAGAGATCCTAAAGATACATACAAGAAATGTTCCATTAGCAGATGATGTAGATTTAGAAGAAATAGCTAGGAAAACTGAGGGGTATTCTGGTGCCGACCTAGAAGCATTAGTTAGAGAAGCTGCTATGATTGCGTTAAGAGAAGCCTATGAGAAAGCCAAAGAGAAGGGTGGTACGGAGGGAGATATAATGAAAGAACTAGAGAATATGGATATAAAAGTTAGGAAAGAGCATTTTGAGAAAGCTATGCAAAAAGTAAGACCTTCTATAACTAAAGATATGATAGAATTTTATAAACAATTTGAGGATAGCTTTAAGAAAGGGTTAGGGAGAGGTAGAGAAATAAAAGACATTAGACATAGATATTATGGTTAGGCCGATCTTATTTTTTGTTTTTAATGGATAAATACATTAGACAGAAATTAGTGCTTGGTAATTTAGATGAGGAAATTCATAAAGTATCTGTAGCTGTTGTTGGGCTTGGAGGGATAGGTTCCTGGTTGTCCCAAATGCTTGTACGAATAGGGGTAAAAAAAATAATTATTATAGATAATTCTACAGTAGATTTACCAGATTTACATAGGCAATTTTATGATGAAGAGGATATAGGAAAGTACAAAGTAGATGTTTCATTTGACAAACTAAAGAGGGCTAATTCAGAAGTAGAAATAATAAAATACTATGAATTTAACGAGAAAAACGCATTGGATATATTAGCTAATGTAGATATACTTTTTGATGCTACTGATAATCTAAAAGCTAGATACGTAATAAACGAAGCTTCTATAATTACTGGAAAACCATGGATATTCGGATCAGTTGCGCGATTTATGGGATATGCAGCTTTAATACATCCGAGGCTTTTCTGTTTTTATGATGTATTTGGAAAGAAAGAGGAGGGGATAATAAGTGAAAAACATGGAGTTTTTAGTGGATCGGTACTATTAGTTGTATCATTGCAGCTTAGACTATTCCTTAATTTTTTGGAAGGAAAAATAGATCCATTTTTATATTACTTTAACCTAGAGACCTTTAAACTGGAAAGAATAAAAATCAAAAGAAGAGAGAATTGTCCCATTTGCATGGGTAAAAAATTTGAATATATAAAATGGAGATCCAGGAAGTAGTTCAAGAAATTAAGAAGAAAAGAGAGCTAACTAACATATCAGATAAGTTTGTTCAAAAGTTAGTTATAAAAGAATTAGGGAAAAGGCCGCATCTGCTAAAGATAATAAAAAATGCTAGTAGCATTCGGGATTTGAAAAGAAATAGAGAGTTTCTTTACTTTTTTAAGGAAATTAGAAAGATGCTGCATGAGATTTATGGAGTTTTTGCACCAAAAGATATTAAAAAAATATGGAAAATTTTGGAAAGCAACATTCCTCTTAAACAAAAGGTAATCGATATTCTCAGGATGTCTAGGTCTACGAAAGAAAGACTAAATTTTTACAGTGAAATATATGATAATATTTTTTTAGAGATACCTAAAGAGATAATAGATATAGCTTCCGGAATAAATCCTGTGTCAATATATCTTTCGAAGTACAAGCCAAAAGCTCATTTCTTCGTGGATATATCTCCAGATATATTAATGATAAATGAATATATTTTGGAACAGATATCCATAGAATCATATGGATACGAGATGGATGTATTTGAACCATCCAATGAGCTTTTTAAATTTTATCAATATATATTTCTGTGGAAAACAATCCCAATTATTGAAAAGTACAACCCTGGATACACTGCGAAACTAATTTCTGAGTTAAATTTTGATTATCTAGTTGTTAGCTTCCCTTTACAAAGTTTAAGCGGAAGACGAAGGTTGGGTAGAGCTTGGAGGCCGTGGATGTATCGGCTTGTAAAGGATTTAGGACTTAAAATCCAAAAAGAGTTTGAAACAAAAAACGAACTCTTTATAATTATAACTCCATAGGATTTAGACCTTATTTAAAGATATTATAAAATTATTTGATTGAGGTTTATCTTATTTTATCTATTCGCAACATTATTATAACGTTTTAATAAGGATTTATGATATATAAATGTATTTTCTAATGAATAAAAAATATGGATATTGATGATTATTTCAAGGAATTAAAGAAAAAAACCTTAGAGGCTTATGAAATAGCTCGTAAAGCCAGATCTAAATGTCTGGATCCCGAACCAGATATTGAAATACCTATATCTGAAGACATGGCAGATAGAGTGCAAAATATTTTATCTATAGTAGATCCAATTATTTTAGAAATAAATCTTCCAAAAGCAATAAGGGAAATAGAAAGAGAGTACGGACCTCTACAACTTTCAACAATCCTAAAAATATCTGAATATACTGCAAAAGAAGTCTATAAAAGGACCAAGGATAAAGTTAAATCTATCGATCTGGGTTTAAGAGCAGGATTCGCGTACCATACCTTGGGTGTTGTTGCAGCACCTACTGAAGGTATAGTTAAAGTTATTGCAAAGAAAAGAAGGGATGGGAAAGAGTATATAGCAGTCTATTATGCTGGCCCCGTAAGATCCGCAGGAGGTACTCCCGCATCATTTTCTGTAGTAATAGCAGATTATCTAAGAAGGAAATTTGGGTTTGAAACATGGGACCCATCTGAGGAGGAGATACAGAGGTATATAATTGAGATCTATGATTATAAAAGAGTCAAAAGTTTGCAGTATACTCCTAAAAAAGAAGAGTTAGAGTTTTTACTTAAGCATCTTCCAATAGAAGTCACTGGAGAGCCTACTGAGGATGCAGAAGTATCGGCGTATAAGGATCTTCCTAGGATAGAAACTAATAGAATTAGGGGTGGTATGGCTTTGGTTATTGCTGAAGGTCTTGCTCAGAAAGCCAAAAAACTTGCAAAAAAATTTGTTAAGAAGGGTATTGCAGATAAATTTGGGATGAGT
>JAIXNB010000026.1 GCA_020697515.1 Nanobdellota archaeon | reverse complement strand
CTAAAGGATAAGGCTTTCAGTTGTAATTGGACCCGCCGGGATTCGAACCCGGGACCTCCGGCGAGCCAGGCCGGCGTCCTACCGCTAGACTACGGGCCCTTTATTTTATTTATGAAATACGGTTTTAAATTTTTAAAACAGTGGACTCGGAGGAACACTCTTTACTTTGTAGCGGGAAACAAAAACAAATTTTTGAAGTAAAGTCTCTCCTAGAAGACGTTGCAGAACTAAAGCATTTTAAAACAGAACTTACTGAAATACAGGAGGATACTCTAGAAAAGATAGAGAAGCTATATTTAGAGCAGTAGTTGCTTATTATGATGGGAATATATTAAAATCATTCGTAGGGGAAGTTTATGGTACTATCTCAAAGGAAGAGAGAGGAAAAGGTGGTTTTAGGTACGATCCCATCTTTATTCCAGAAGGCTATAATACCACATTTGCTGAAGATCCTATACTAAAAAACAAAATATCACAACCGTGAAGCCTCGCCCTTTAGGACGGGATGGAGGTCAGATAGATATAGAGCATTTATTAAGCTAAAGGAATGGCTTAAATCTAGAAACACAATCTAGTATAGATTAATTAGTAGTTAAACATAGAGTTTCTAACTTATAACCCTCTTTTTCAGCCCTATCAAGTGTTATTTTATTATTCTCTAAAACATCACGTAGTTTGAATATAAACCATCCTGTTTTTGTTCCTATAAATTTCACAGCAACATAAACCGGAATTCCACTCTCTTGTATCGTCTTTAATTCCTCCAATTGTCTGCTATCTATGTATATCTTTCCATTTCTTGTAGTTTTTACTTCAATAACTATAGGTTTTCCATCTCTCACAGCAATTAAGTCTGCAGCGGGTAAAGATGACGAACCTGAACCTGCAATTCTAAAAACAACAAAACCTATATCCCACAATTTTCTTTGAAGCTCCCTCTCATAACTACTAGCCCTCCTCTTATACATAACTATACAATTATTTGTGTGAGACTTTAAATCTTTGATTATCAATAATCTTTAGCTGTAGTTTTTTGGTATGAAATATTCTTGGACGTAATGTTTTTTAATAGAGTATTATGAACAATTATAGAAATTTTGTAAGAATCTGCTGTATCCTTTTATTATAAATTCAGAAGAAGATATTAAAAATAAATATCTATTATTCTACTATTATCTTGATTTTTTGATTCTTTCTATTTTGCTTCTTACTCTTTTAAGAGTTGGATATATCCCTAATAGATCTACATTCTTCATTGAAGAAAGAGTTACCAGTGAATAATGAACAAATTTCCTTGCAATACGAATAACACAATAGTCATTCTCTCTACATAGCTCTTTGATAAAAATTACTCCGGCCTTAGCCAAACCGTAGATCCCAAAGAAATACCTAAATTTTTCGATAAACTCTATCTTGAATTTTTCAACATCTTTAACTTTGACTAGAATATACCTCCTTTTTTCTCTATAACTTGGATGTATTAGTGCCAAAATTAAAAAATAAAGAGTATATCTAGATTTTAATCTTCTTCTTCCTCTTGTCTAAGTTTCTCTTCTATTTCATGTAAACCAAGCTTATCTATCAACTCTTTATATCTATTTCTTACTGTAACCTCTGTAACTCCTGCTACTTCTGCAATTTCTTTTTGAGTTTTCTTAATACCATGCATAACACATGCCAAATATATCGCTGCAGCAGCTATACCGGCAGGCCCTCTTCCCGCAGTTATATCTCTTTCCTTAGCCTTTTGGACTATTTCAATAGCAGAGGCAGTAACTTCAGGAGGTAGTTTTAATATTGCAGCAAATCTATGTACATATTCTGTAACATCTATTGGTAGTATTTTTATTTTTAGATGTCTCGTTAAGTGTCTGTATGTTCTACCTAACTCCTTTTTATGAACCCCTGACGCTTTTACAACTTCATCCAGCGTTCTTGGAACATCATGTAGTCTACATGCGATATACACACACGCCGAGATTACAGCTTCAATTGATCTCCCTCTAATAAGACCCCTTTCGGCTGCAGTCAAATATAACTTCATAGCAGTTTCTTCTACATGAGGAGGTAATTGTAAAAGTGATGATAGTCTTTTTAACTCTTGTTGTGCCAGCTTAAGATTCCTTTCATAAGAGCTTGTAGCTCTCTGCTGCCATTTCTTTAATCTTTCAAACATCTTTCTTTCCTCGTCAGATAACTGGTACAACTCTTCTGCTTTACCTATCTCCGTTGTTAACGAACTTGCTATATTTGAATAGCTCATTGGAGAGCCTGTTCTTGCCTTGGTTTGGAAGTCTTCACCCTCTAGAACCCTCCATTCCCTACCTAGGTAGGGCACCTCCTCTATTACATACCCACACTTTGCACATACTAGCTCAGAGGTTTTTGGGTTATAGATGAATTCATGGCTACCACAAACAGGACATGTTAAAGATTCTATATATATCTTCTTTCCCTCCTCGACCATGAAAGTTTTATAACTTTTCCCTTTAAAAATTTTAAAAGCTTGCTAAAATCACATTCAAAACAGTATATAAACATACAAATAAAGTTAAAAATACACATTTTTTAGATGGTAGAGCTTTTTTATATTTATACTCATCCAACCATACATATTTTGACGAGTACCACAAACAGAATTTTAAGTAGTATTAATATATCGAAGATATTTATATAGTTATATTCTGTTATAACTTTGTTACCCTACAGTCTCTTTAAATTTCTCTCTCAACCACACTATCGATATTACTATGATAGTTAATAGAAAGAGTCCTAGCGGATCTAGTAATAGTCCGAATATTGGTAGGAACATTATCGCTATTATTAGGGCTTTATAATAACCCGTTTTTGAAAATAGCATTATGTCTCCCGGACTTACATGCATGAAACTATATCCACATTTTTTAACCACTATATAACTTAGTAATAGGTTAAATGGAGTTATTATAGACCAAGTTAACATTGTTAAAAATCTATATGTGTATGTTATGTATACTTCCAATATAGGATTTATATTTAGACCCTTGATAGCTGCAAAAATCATCCACAGAAACATTATACTATAAAATATTATCTTAATTTTCTCTGAATAAGTAACTTCGAATTCTTTAGATTTCCCATATCTTTTTGTTTCTATTACATTGAATTTCAAAGATACGACTATTGGAAATACCAATCCAAATGTTATAAATCCAAATATTATAGTTAGTATATAATCCAGAGGGAGTATTTTTGCTTTATCAATAAAATCCTTTTTGATATGTGAGTATTTCCTGATTTCTTTTTTTATTAAAAACCTATCAATTTCAACATCAACTCCATATAAAAAGTTTCCAACAAATGTAAGGACTTTCTGAAATATATAGAAGTTGATAAAGGTAGTTATGAACGCAAAAATAAAATTATATACACCAGTATATATTGTACTCCAGGAATTATATGCTAAAAAGAATGCTATAATAAAAGAATATAATATGAATTTTTTCATTGAGATAACCTTATAATTTTGCAAATAAATAGTTTTTCATGTCTTTGGATCTTAACAAGATCTTAAACTTTAAGACAACTGAAGAAATTCCTGTTCCTAAAAGAATTGTAGATCAAATTATCGGACAAGACCATGCTGTTGAAATAATTAAAAAAGCTGCAAGGCAAAGAAGACACGTTTTGCTGATTGGTGATCCAGGTACTGGAAAATCTATGTTGGCTCAAGCAATGGCTGAAATACTATCTGAAGATAAAGATGTTTCTGTAGAACTAGAAGATATACTTGTATTTCCAAATCCTTCAGACGAATTTCAACCAATAGTCAAGGCAGTACCTGCCGGAGAAGGTAGAAGAATTGTAGAGTACTACAAAAAGAGAGCTATGGAAAAACTCCAAAAAATTCAGATATTCTACACGGTTCTTTTACTAATCATTATATTAACTCCTTGGTATTTCTATTACATTGGAGATAAAATAATGGCTGCTGCAACTTTCATAGGATCTATGCTATTTTTAGCGGGTATGTCCTTTTCAATGCAGATGCTACAAAAACAGGTATTGAAGAATGTTCCAAAAATATTAGTAGATAATTCAAATAGAAAAACTGTTCCATTTGTAGATGCCACTGGTGCTCATGAGGGAATGTTATTTGGAGATGTTCTTCATGATCCATTTCAAAGTGGTGGTTTGGAGACTCCTGCACACTTAAGAGTAATTCCAGGTGCAATTCATAGAGCCCATAAAGGTGTGTTGTTCATAGATGAAATAGGTACTCTCAGACCGGAGACACAAATAGAATTGCTTACAACCCTTCAGGAAAAGAAGTATCCGATATATGGAAGATCAGAAAGATCTGCTGGCTCTATGGTTAGAACCACTCCGGCCCCTGCAGATTTTGTTCTAGTCGCTTCAGGAAATCTTGAAACACTAAAACACATACATCCTGCTTTAAGATCTAGGATAAGAGGATATGGTTATGAAGTATTGATGAATACTGAAATAGAATTTAATGAAGAAAACGTTAAGAAATTTGCACAGTTTGTTGCCCAGGAAGTTAGAAAGGATGGAAAAACACCTCACTTCACTAAAGAAGCTGTGATAGAAGTGATAAAAGAAGCT
>JAIXNB010000025.1 GCA_020697515.1 Nanobdellota archaeon | reverse complement strand
CGAAAGTATATATTTCATATTTCAACTCGTTGGTTAGAAAATCTCTAACTTCAACAACTGGCCGTGCAAGATCTTCGGATACCATGCCTGTTGGGACTTTAACAACTAGTTCTAACTCATAAACTTGAGAAATCTCACCATTTTCAATGAATATTATAGTATCTACTATTTGTGGGATCATACCTAGTTCTGTTCGTGATATAAATCTTTGTATTGCATCTACAGGTCTCTCTGCATGAACGACTCCAACCATCCCTACCCCAGCTAATCTTAAGTCTTTATATAATTCAAAATCAGGAGTGTCTCTCATTTCATCAAATACTGCATAGTCCGGACGAGCTAAAAGAAGAATATCATGCAATTCTTCAGAAGATGCAAAATTTTTAGAGTACTGCGTTATATCATCTACGACATTCAAATCTCTTGGAGATTCTATAGTTTTTACAATCTTTCCTTTTGATAAATACCACTCAGCAAGAGCTTGGACAAATGTTGTTTTACCTGATCCTGGTCTTCCTGCAACAACAATACCTTCAGCCTTTTCTTCCAGTCTTCTCAACAATTTAGGATCTAGATTATAATCATCTAATATTAATTTCTTTAAAGGTTTTACTATGGTTATTTCATACCCATCTGAAACTGGGGGTTCGACAATAACAGTCCTATACATTCCCAGTTGTACTATTGTGCTACCTTTCCTATCTATTTCAATAAAACCATCTGTACGTACTCTAGCAGCCTCTAAGATTTCATTAATAATTTCTTCTATATCTTGTCTATTTAAGACTATATCTAATTCTTCTAAATACCAATTACCTGGACCTCCCTTCTTTCTTTTTACTTTTACACCTTCTTTTATATGAACCGAAGCAGTGTTCTCATCAAAGAATTCCTCAAACTTTAGTTTTTCTATGGTTTCTATTTGCTTTCCAAAGAAATATGATTTTATTCCTAAAGCTGTTGCAACATCATACATTACTCTATCTGATGTAAATAATGTGGAGTTAGTTTCTCTAGCGACATCTATTATTAATGCATCAATATATCCAGATCTTGCCAAGCGAATTTCTTCTAATGTCGGGCGTCTTCCTTCAAATTTCAGAGTAATATTTCTACCCTCACATATTTTTTGCAACCTCTTTACCTCTTCTAACCCAAGGAATCCGACATCCTTGCCTTTATTTGCTTGGTGTTGGAGTTCAGACATAGCAGCGATAGGTATTATTATTTCCTTAACATCTAATTCGCCTTTTTCAAGCAGGCGGGAGGTTATTCCATCTATAAGAACAGAGGTATCTAGAACTACCTTTGATTCAGAAATCATTTTACTTTAAAACTTTCTTGAAAGAATCACTAAAGTCTTCAACTCTTTTAATAGCTCTTTGGATAGCCTCTAAGATAACTTCTCTCGGTTTTTTACTACCATCTGTTTTTACATAAAAATAAATATCTTTAGTCAGCGGGTGGTCTTCCCTCCATGCAGCAATGAGTACTTCCGGCATTTTATCCAGCTCTTCTTTTACTATCATCAAGAATGTAGGCTTCTCATTTTTGAATAATATCTCCATTTCGGTGTCAGTCTCCTTTAAGATTTCCATTAGATTACCTAAAGGTTTAGATTTAAATAAGTTTTAAAGTATTACTACAAAAAGCATCATCTAATCAGTATTTAATGTATACTCTAAGATTCCGCCATTCTTGTCCTCAGGATCTGTAAATATAATAACGAGTTACTACAGTATGCAAGTTAGAGAATGGTGATATTATTATAACTTAAAAAGAGAGATAGATCTGGTTCGAAACAGTTTCTGATTTTAGTAATATTTAAAAAGTCACATCCACCTAAGGGGAGAGCAGACTCTAAATAACTTAAGTAATAATAATTATGATGATAGAAAATTAAGGATTTTGACTTCACCAGTTTTAATATTCCTTAAAACAACTTTACCCGGATCTGGCTTGTGACCGAGCTCTAGCTGATATTGTGTGATACCTTGGAAACATGATGCATTGATTAACTCGACTCCTTTGTATACAGCGTATGCTGTACGGTGAATGTGACCTGTAACAAAGATATCTGGTACAGGATCTATCACAAGCGGATCCTGGCCAGGATATGGGACATAGGGATTACATCCGTGAGTTGGCGCGAGGTGTCTGATTGTGAGCATAAACTTCATTATCTCTTCTGGTTTATCATAACCTCCTCTCTCCCGTATCCATGAGACTTCAGAAACAAACCAATCCATAGAATATCCATGATAAATTAGTATATCGAGCAATCGATGGATCTTAACGTATGCTGGATTAGATACATAAAAAAAGTTTTCTAATTCGTAAGTTTCTGGAAAGAAATCTTTAGGTATTGGTGGTTGAGGTTCTGCTAATCTTACTACATCATGATTTCCCGGAATAGTAATAACTTGTATAGATTCCGGTATCTCTAAGAAGTACCTTTCTAAAGCTGCATACTGCTCCTCTGCGGTAACTATTTCTAGTTCTTTTTCTTGGTTGGGGTAGATACCCACACCATCTATTAGGTCCCCAGTAAGTACTAGGTATCCAACCTTCCTAGCCAGAGTTCTTTCTTTTTCGGAGCCGTACTCGCCCTTAAGCCATCTTATAAAACGTTCAAATGGCCTCTTAAGGAAATTTTTATTACCAACCTGAAAGTCTCCGGTAAAAGCTATCCAAACATCATCTTCTCCTTTCTTTACTTTCTTAAATGGGATATCCGGATAGAAAAATGAATCTGCAATTAGAAGTTTTTTGTAACTCAGATATTTCCCTCTAATACCAACTACAGTATCTAAAGGAACAGACTGTACTTCTTCAAAATTTTCCAAATCTTGGGAGATGAATACTTTTAAAAGACCCTTACTATCTTCCAAAGTGATAACCATACCTTTAGAAGTTATTCTTTTATCTCTAACCAATCCTACGACAGATACTTCTTCTATATCTCTTTTCAACTGATCAAAAGAAATAAATAAAGACAACTCAGAGTGATTTTTTAATAAATGTTTGATCTTATTTAAGCGGGCCCGATAATAGGACACCCAAGTATTTACCGAAATTTCATGTTTAGATAACTCATAGCTTTTTAGAATATCTACATAAAGTTGAAACTCATCTCCAACGAATCTTTTTTTCTGAGAGCAAATAAGTACTCTTGATGAGCTACTTTGAGTTAGTTTTGAATAAACCCTAGGAGATTCTATATCATTACTAGTATTTTTTTCTATTTCGATACATATTTTCTCTTCAATCTTAATTTTATTTTTAGTTTCGATTTTTGTTGTCTGTTGTATGAACTTTAGTATAGTAGATCCATTAGCATTTTTGCTGATACTATTTTTGCTAGTTTTGTTATGAATAATATTTTCAAAGTTGTTATCTTTTTGTGATTTATCTTTCTGTACGCCTGTTGAATCTCTATAAGACAGATTTTTATCTATCTTTATGATCTTTTCGAGAGTTTGCTTTGTAATGATTGTTATATTCTCAACTTGAAGCTTAGATAGTATAGTATCTAAATCTAGTTGAGATTCAATCTGTTTTAAAAACTCTATAGCATCTACAGATACTATAAATCCTCTTTTCCACAACTCTTTAAGTATTTTACCATTCATATGTTATCTCTTAGGAATTTTATCACCTTATAGGCCTTTTCCTTATCTAGATTTATTCTAACAACTTTTTTTCTACCATACTTTCCAAAGCTTTTGATATATACTTCCATATAGTCTCCCAAAAAAGTTTCAAGCTGTTTTATTTTTTTACCAATACTATCTTTACTCAAAGGTCTCAAACCATATTCACTACATAATTGTGTATATCTCTCGTATATTTCTGTAAAAGATACAAATGAATGATCGTCTAATTTTATTTGTTCTTCTAAAATTGATAATACAATAAGCTTGTGATGTGTTGATAAAGTCTCTACTTCTGAAATAAAAGAATCCAAATCGTACCCTTCAATAGCTCTCTCTACATGTTTCATTGTTACCCTATCACTGCTCTCAGCGTCTGCAAGATTCCCAGCAAGTCTAAGGATGCTAATTGCTTTACGAGCATCACCAGACTCTCGAGCAACCCACGCGGCTATATACCTTAATATATCATCAGATACTACCCCTTCTTCAAATGCCAAGCATGCTCTCTCCTTAAGGATGTCGTAAAGCTGTAAAGCATTATAAGGTTTAAATCCTATCTTAATAGCATTTAATGAGGACAATGTGCGTGCATCTAGATCTTTTAGATAATCTAAAGTATTTGATATTCCTATAAAAGACAGTCTATTCCTGTCTAAAACATGATCATCTCTAGTAATTAGATATAAAAAATCATCCTCCTTTGTATTTTTTATTAATGAATCTATTTCATCAAAGATTATGAGTACAGAAATATCTTTTTCCTGAATATATGAAAACAGCTCGTTTATAAGATCAGTAGTTTTTATACCATCTTTAATAACTTTTTTAGTTAACTGAGATAAAATATCTCTTAGAATATAGTAGAGAGAACTGCTTTTATTCCCATATATTCTGCAATTTACATATACATGTTTAATAAGTAGTTTTTTGATTGTGGAGAGATTATCAAGTTGTTTTCCCAAATATTTTACAGATAATGTTTTTCCAGTTCCAGTTGGACCATACAATAAAAGATTCGGGGCTTTAAATCTTTTTATTATAGGTGCAATATATTGGAATATTAGTGATAACTCACGGTCTCTATGTTTTATTTGTTCAGGTATCCAGATATCTGATAGATAAAGAGGGTTTTTGATTATTGTTTTTCTTTTTAAAAATGATTCTATATAGATATTGAAAAACTCTGTAATTTTGTGTTCGGGCATGTATGACAATTAGAGAATATTATTATAAAGATAGTTCATTTATAAAATTTACGTAACTTTAATAAACTATTTTATGTTACTCTAGTCACAACATATAAAAGTTATTTCAAATTTTTACTAACATGTAGATAATCACAGAATTTATAAGATATATATATTTTACGGGACCACCCTCCCCCTTCCGAGTGGAAATTATTTCACAGGTGTATATATTCCGAACTTTTATTACTATTTACTAGTAGTAAATAGTAATACATAATATTTTATACATTACTAACCTTACATTCTATATTCTCCTCTACTTTGCATCTTCCACTCGGAAAGGGGAGGGGGTAGTCTAATACTTAATATGTTTATTTTGCTTACTTGCTAATTATGATATAATAAAACTAAATATAACAGACAACTGGATTCCATACTTTTATTTTAATGTAGAAACAAGTTTACATTTTACAATATCGATATTTCCTTATTATTTCTTTTATTTTTCTTTTTACTTCAGATATATTTTCTTTATTATCATTTAAAGCAATTTCTTCGTATTTTTTTGGTATTATAAACGTTATAACATCTATATATTCATCCACTAAATATACTTTTTTTGAATACATTTTTTCTTTAATTTGTTCGAACTTATCCCTCAATATAAAAATTTCTCTATATTTGTAAACTCTATCTATATAGTTACTATCATCCAAAAATACTCTCTTTATGCTAATTTTTTTCTTTTCAACATAAGATATTTTTGGTATTAATTCTTCTGTCTTTTTCTTTAATATACTCTCAGAAATAATATCTAAAGCTGTGATATATCTTGAAAGTAGTTTTGTTAGTTCAGATAACCTATCCTTGATGATTCTATCTTCTTTAGATACTCTTTTGACTACTATTTTAATAGATTTTGCTCGCCCACCTTCTTCTTTAATTCTCCTTTTAATTTCTCTATTATTGTTAATATCCTTGTTCTTTTCTATAGTGTTTCTCTTTTTGTTTTCGAAAAGTTCTCTATAAATAGTTACTGGCTCTTTTTTGAGATTCCTAAAGTATTTCCTAAGGATGGTTGCCTGTTTGTTTATGTCGTTAGTTACTTTTTTAGTCTTTATTATTATATCTCTTACTTGATCTATAGCATAATATGCCGCTATATATGCATCAAACTCATGAATGTTTTTAAGAATTTCTCTGAGTTTTCTATTAGCATAAAATCTTTTCTTGTACTCTAGCGGTAAGTCTTTTTTAGGAGCAAAAACACCTAAATTTAGCCTAGCAGCTATTTTTTTAATTCTAGCAGGAATCTTAGATTTATCTGTTGAAAGTAACACCAAATGCGTTTTATTTGATATATAACTAATTATCTCTCTTTCAGAGAAATTCTTCTTACTGATACTGTCTACTATTCTTTTGTTTTCATCCAATAGTGCTATCGCGGTAGTTGTTCCTACATCTATTCCAGCGATTACTACCAATTTTATTGTTTAATTCTTAAAACATATAATTTTGTTGGGGATCTTACTATAACATGCGTACCATTAAATATACATTTTAATCCAATTTCCTTACAGTATGCATAATAAGTATCGTTAATAAGTATTCTAAGAGTTATATTATCGGTTGTATATATCTCGTGCCAGAATGAATATGCAATGTATTTTTCAATATTAGACTCATATACAGAATATTCAATATTTAGAGCTTTGTATACATTATACCATGAAAATAGGATGAAGACTGTTAGAAGTATCACAAATTGAGACCTCATCTCGTTATCAATATTGTTATGTTGTATATTGTATTGTTATACTCTATGAAATGAGATATCCCCCAATAATAATCTTTTATACTCTCTCCACAAATTATATTACCGTTTTCAAATACAACATACTTATAATTTCTTGGAATTACATTTTCTATAATGTTACAAACTTTCTTACTAGAATAATTTTGATAGTTTAATGTAATTAATGATGCATATAAGTCTTCAAATAAATAATACCTAGTATCAAACTTTATAGGAACATCTAAGCTAACCATATACCCCACTGCTAAAATACTTATAATTATTTCTAGTACAATTATTGGGTTCATACTAATACCTTTACTATTACCATTTGCCCTCTGTAATTACAAACTCTCCTAAATTCTATTATATTTTTACCAGTCCCACCTATATTACCGATTACTGTCCCATTTAGATATTGGGCTGAGATTTTTATTGGGATTTTAATGTTATTGTTACTTAAAAATGATAAATATGTATCTTCATCAAATATTTTTGTAAAGTTTTCAGATAAATTACATATTCCTGAAGTAAAAGTAACATTTTCTGTTAGGGTTTTTATAACAAACCTTCCTATATAGAATCTCTCTAAATAATTTACTATTGCTTTCCTTTCTGAAATTATGTTGTTAAAATGTGATGTTGTAAGTAGTAAGACAAACGACAAATACATTACGACAACTAGGATTTCTATTGGCTTCATTTCATAATAACTTAGGTTTATAAGTATTTATAATGTTCGTTTAGAATGGATGCTAAACTCATGGAGGAGCTTAGATCTGCAAAGAAGATTGCAGTTGTAAGAGCGTGGAATTTGCCAATCTCCAGAAAAAACTCTGTTCATGTTGCTAGAGCGATTAAGTATCTTCCACTAAATAAAGCCAAAAAATACCTGGAAGACGTAATAACCAAAAGGAGATCTATCCCATTCTTTAGATATTGTAGAGATATACCTCATAGAAAAGATTTAAACGGCCCAATAAAATTTGGTAGGTATCCAGAGAAAGTTGCCAAATACTTTCTCAGGCTTCTTAATTCTTTAGAAAAAAATGCGCAGTATTTAGGATTAAATACTAATAAATTAATAATTATTCACGCTGCAGTGCATAAAGGAACTACTGTATGGGGGAGAATAAGGATGAGGACAGTAAGGAGAAAGAGAACTCATGTAGAAATAGTAGCAATGGAGATAGAACAATATGATCCAGAAAAGAGGTACTCCCGAAAGGCTTTAAAAAGATTGGTTGGAGATGTATTAAAAGAATGGTCTCAGAAGCTATCCGCAAGATAGTTAACTGGAGGAAAAAAGAAACATTAATCCACTTATTTGTGAAGAAATACTTAAAGGGTAAACTAATTAGTAAAGTAGAGTATTATGATACACCATTAGGAGAAAAAATAATTATCCATTGTGCTAGGCCTAGATTTGTTCTTGGAAAGGCTAATGAAAGAGCTCAAGAACTTGCAAAAATATTAAAAACCAAATTTGGACTTAAAAACCCACAAATAGAAGCCATACCTGTTGATAATCCATTATTAGATGCAAATATCGTTGCAGAGTTAATCGCTACAAGAATAGAAAGACTAGGATCTAGAGCTGCTAGAAGGGTTGTATCTAGGATTATACAGCAGGTTATGGAAGCGGGAGCTAGGGGTGTTGAGATAAGATTGGCGGGTAAAATCATTGGGGAAAGAGCTACAAAAATAAGGTTCTCTGCTGGAAATATGAAAAAGTCAGGAGAAGTTAATAAAGAAGGGGTGAGAAAAGCTATAGATATAGCAATACTCCCTCAGGGAGTAATTGGAGTGCAAGTTAGGATATTACCCGGAGATATAAGGTTACCCGACGAAGTAAAGATTAAGGAACCTTATGAAGTTAGGGTAGAGGAATTAGAAGAAATAGATCCAGAGCTTGCTAAGAAATTCCAAGAATTGTTGGAAGAGGAAGGGATTAATAAAGAAAGAAGAATAACACAGTAAATCACACAGATTTTTTAGTTAGATATTATATTAAATCATAGAGGTAGTATAACTCATTTTTTAATCCTTTCCTTAGACTTTTATTTTCTTTAGTTATGTTTCTTATCCCTTCAGCCAGAATTTTGTAGTCTAATGAGTAATTAAAACATTTTGATCTCATTGGCCAATATACAAATAACTCAATTTTCTCTTTACTTACATATTTTGACGCAATAAAACCATTTATGACCCTTCCCCCATTATTAATTAAAAAGCCAATAAAGATTGGTTTTACATTTTTTTTAAAATATTTTCTCATTTTATATGTGGATATAAGAACGTATGTTAGTAGTTGTGCATACGGTCTCTTGCGTGCTTTTCCATTCTTGTGTTCGTAACTTATATAGAATTTTAGTTTGATATCGCCACGTAACTGCTTTTTATATGTTGCAACAGCTACGTCATACCCATCCGGTGTAACTTTACTTTTTCCCCCTATAATCAATTCAGGTTCTAATGGAGTGAACTCTAAATTCTCTCTGGTTATTGGATACTTCTCTTCGAGATGATAATAAAGATTTGTTAGGGTATCAATAACTAAAGATCTTGCTTTTTCTACAGCTTGTTCTTCTTTTAGATTCTGTGCAGAGATTGTTATAGGCAATGTTTCTACAAATTCTTTTTTTAGGAATCCATACGCATAATTTGCAATGATATAATCTAAAGAATTGTTATTACGTACCATATTTGATCCCCTTTCCTATTTTATTCAGAATAAGCCGTATGATATGTATGCCTTTTAAATGTCCTAGAATTCCTTTATAACATTTTCTTTCTGCAAAATTTTTTACAGAATCTTTTCTATGAATTATATCTTCTACAGAATATATCATTATTGGTACAGGGTCTGCTGTATGTTCTCCCAAAATGGAGGACGTCGTATGGTCACTAGTTAAAACAATTATATCAAATTCATCCTTTATTCTGCTGAAGAATCGTTGATCTATAAGCTCTATAAATTTTTTCTTACCTTTTGGGTTTTTATCATGTGATAATGTATCAGTTGCCTTTATATGTACAAAAATTATGTCGTATTTTTGTCTAGCCGATATAGCGGATTCAGCTTTGGATACTAAAGAGGTATTTACAGTCCCAGTTGCACCAGCAGGTTTTATAGTATCCATTCCAACATATTTTGCAACACCTAAATACATTGGGGCGCCAGCAATAAATACCGGTTTAAGTTGATATCTACTGTAGAATGTATCTTGATCTTTAAGTGGTTTATACATTGATACTCCACGCAGTAGCAAATAATTAACTGGCAATAATCCTTTTTCTTTTCTTCTGTCATTCGCTACATGATTTTTAGAAACATCATAAAATAAACTTATTATTTTATTCACAATCTCTGCAGTTATCCTAGCACTTTTTGTATCATTTAATGGGCTGACTTCTTTTGCTTTAATTCCTACTTTATGTACATCAATATCTGATATCTTATTGGATAAATTTTTCCCTTTTATTACAAGCACACCTCTATGTTCTACTCCATGTTTTAGAATGATCTTAACACCGTATTTGCTCTCAATCTCACCAACTTTACTATTAAATTCTTTAATTATTGAATCTATTCCTTCTGGATTTCTCTGGGCTCTTCTATCAATAATTAAAAAATTATTATCAACAGTTCCAAAGTTGACTCTAAACGCTATATCTCCTTCCTCTAACTTGATATTCAGTCCAAGCGCCTCAAAAACCCCCCTACCGGGATAATATCTATAGGGATCATATCCAAAAAGGCCTAGATGCCCAGTGTCGCTTCCAGGAACGACACCAATGTCTACAGGCGACACGACACCACATTCTGCAAAACGACAAAGCTTATCTATGTTGGGTTTTTTCGCAGCTTCTAGTGGTGTTTTACCATGAAAGGTTTTAATGATGTGATCACCAACACCATCCAAAATAATGAAAAGTGTTTTGTAACCCATGTAAAATGGTGTTGATTAAATAAATAAATTTATCTGTGTCTGAGTAACAGAGAATCATCATAAATCAGCTGTCCTCGGCATCTTCACTCCTTAAAAATTTATGGCTAATAAAAATTTAAAATAGCGGGGGTGCCCGAGCGGCCCAAGGGGTCGGGCTCAAGACCCGATGGGTGTAGGCCCGTCCGGGGTTCGAATCCCCGCCCCCGCAGTAGATAATTGTTCTAAAAGTTTCATTCAAACATATGTACTGTGGTCTCTAAAGAAACTCTTGTAGAGTATACTATTATTATGAGAGTTGTAACAATAGTACATAACTTTTTATTGAAGGTTTTTGAAAATATGATAGAGACAACATTCCATATCAATGTTAGGAATTTTGGAAATATATCTGTTTCTAAAGATGTAAGAATAAATAGCATAATAAAAGTCTTTGCGATATTTGTTATTAACTAGCTATTATCAAATTTGAAGACAAAATGGCTCTGATTATTGCTGAAAAACCATCCGTTGCTAGGAAAATTACGCAGTTCCTATCAAAAGGTGAATTTAGATATTATACATATAAGCGCAAAGTTAGATACTACTCTTTTACTTTAAATAATGAAACTTTTTATGTTGTCTCTGCACTTGGACACCTATATACATTATCCGACAAAAATAGCGGTTGGAGATACCCTACTTTCAGCTACAGATGGGTTCCGGCATACATTGAGGATAAAATAACTGCCAAGAAGTACTATATTGAGTTAATCAAAAAATTTAAAAATGAGAATTATATAATAGTAGCTACAGATTATGATATAGAGGGTGAATTAATTGGTTATAATATCTTGAGATTCGCATTAGGTAGAAAAAATAGCTATAGAATGATATTTTCAGCAATAACACCTAAGGATATTCTAAGAGCGTTTTATAATAAATCGAGTACCATCTCCTTAAACTTTGCAATAGCAGGAGAGACTCGGCATATAATAGATTGGCTATATGGGATAAATTTATCTAGGGCTCTTACTCATGCGATTAGACATTATTTAAAAAGAGTTACATTGAGTATAGGGAGAGTTCAAGGCCCAACACTTAAATTAATATTTGAACGAGAAATAGAAATAAGAAATTTTATCCCAGAAGAGTATTATGTTCTATATATCAATACAAAAAAAGAGAATAATATTATTAAATTTAAACATATTAGAGATAAATTCAAATCAAAAGAAGAGGCATCGGGAGTAAAAAAGAAAATAGGAAGTTATCTAACTGTAAAAAGCATTAAGACCATAGAAGAAAAATTGATGCCTCCACATCCATACAATCTGACAGACCTACAAACAGATGCATATAAATTCTACAAAATTACCCCAAAACAAACATTAGAGATTGCTCAGAGGTTATATGAAAATGGTTATATATCATATCCTAGAACTTCCTCACAAAAGTTGCCTGAAACGATTGATTTTAGATATATTATAAACAACTTAAAAAAAGTATTATCATATAGAATATTCTCTATACTCTTGTTAAGAAAGAGTACTTTAAAACCCAATAATGGTAAAAAATATGACATTCACCCTGCAATACATCCAACAGGTATTATTCCAAAAAGTTTATCTAAAAGAGAATGGTTGATTTATGATTTAGTTGCGCGAAGATTTCTTGCTACATTCATGGATCACGCAGTTATTGAGAAAATGTATGTAACTACAGAAGAAGACTTTTATTATGATTATAAAAAGGTTAGGTACAAGGGGTGGATGTTGGTTTATTGGCTTTGGCTTAAGAACGAGTTTAAAGACATAGAATTTAATATTGGGGAGAGACTGCCAGTTATTAAGATCCAGATGCAAAAGAGAAAAACCAGACCTCCTGCTAGATATAATCCTGCTAGCCTTGTGAGAAAGATGGAGGAAATTAAGATTGGGACCAAGACCACTAGAGCAGAAATAGTACAAACTTTATATAAGCGGAACTATATAAAAGGAAGATCCATCAAGATAACAGAACTTGGGGAGAAAATTATAGAGATTTTCGATAAATATCTACCAGATATTCTGGATATTATTTTAACTAGGAAACTGGAAGAGAATATAGAAAAAATAGAAAAAGGAAACTTGAATTTAAAGACTAAAGTTATTGAGGAAACTATAGAAATCGTCAAAAACACTTGTAGTAAGGTTAAACAGAGAGAGAGGGAACTAGGAAGGGAGTTATACAACGTCTATAAAAAGTTAAAGGAAGAAAATATATCATAGCTTTAATATTTTTAGTATTTCTTTAACTGTCTCCTCAGGCAATCTATCATTGCTTATATATATTATATTCTCATTAGGTAAAATCTCTTTTAGTCTTAGGTAATTATATCTAACTTTTTCTAAAAACTCCTTTTTTTCATACATATGTCTTTTTTTTCTATCCGACATTCTTTCTATCGCCAATTCAACGGGAATATCTAATATAAAAACATAGTCCGGTTTTTCTAGGTATCTATGTAATTCTCTAATCCATTCTATTGTCGTTCCAGGATAATTTGGTTGATAGGCAAATGTAGAATGATAGTATCTATCACTTATAATAATATAACCTTGCCTAATCTTTTCTTTTATTTCCTCTTGATGATAGTATCTATCCGCTGCAAAAAGTAAGGCCATTACTCTCCCCCAGTTCTCATTTAATTTATGGCCTTTTGCTAAAAACTCTCTAATTAACCTACCTATTGGGCCTTTTGTCGGCTCTTTTGTTAACCATATTTTGTACTTACGCTTTTCCAATTCCTCTTTTAAAAGCTGAGCTATCGAGGATTTCCCGGATCCATCTATTCCTTCCAAAACTATCAGCATAGAGTTCTATACCAACTAGATTTTTAACTAAATTAACCTAAGAAAATGTGGTAAAAAGCGCCTCTAAATCGCACAAAAAACAAAAAATAGGAGAGCTTAGTTGTTAATGAACACCCTCTGGTATACCCTTTCTCTGTCTTATAGACCTAACTACCTGATCATACAAATCTTTTGGAACTTTTTCAAATACTTGATCCTCTAAAAACCATACTCCTCTTCCGTTAGTAACACTTCTTAATTCATCTGTAAATCCAAACATATTTGCTACTGGGATTTTTGCTTTTATCACCCCTCTCTCTTCATCTATTTGCATATCCAATATTTGTCCTCTCCTGGCTGAAACTAGCGAAGAAACATCTCCTATGTAATCCGGTGGAACATCAATTCTTACTATCTGTACAGGTTCGTATAATACTGGATTTTGTAATATTGCTTGCTTTATAGCCTCTTTAACAGCAGGTATTACTTGAGCAGGACCCCTATGTATAGGATCCTCATGCAATACAGCATCAACTAGTTTTACTTTTAGCATTATACAAGGCTCCCATGCTATTGGTCCTTGATCCATAACTTGTTTGAAACCTTCTAAAACATACTCTATGACCTCTGGTAGATACACAATACCTCTAGTCATATCTATAAATATGCTATCTCGATGGACCATTTGAACTCTCCTAGCTTCCTCTTTATCCATACCGAGATCTACAAGTTTCTTCCAGATATCATCTTTCTTAATTCTACCTTCTGGAATTTCGCCATTTCTTATAGCCTCCCTAAGCTTCTTAAAGAACTTTGGATCCAGGGGTTCTACAATAACATAGAATTTATTGTGTTTGTTTGGAGATTTACCTTCTACTACTTCAGAAGTCTTCTCAACGGACTCTCTATAAACTACTATCGGTTGTCCAGTTTTTATTTTTATTCCAAAATCATTAGCTACTCTATATTCAATTATTTGTAGATGCAGGTCTCCCAAACCAGATACAAGAATCTCTCCAGTTTCCTGATTCACTTCTACTTTTATTGTAGGGTCCTCTTTTTCTATTAACTTTAATACTTCTATTAATTTGGGTAAGTCATTAGGGTTTTGCGGTTCAAAGGATTTAGTAACTACTGGTTCTAACCAATGTCTTATCTCTTCAAATGGCTCCACACTCTTTGGATCCAGATTTGTAGATATTATTGTTTCACCAGGATACAGACCTTTTATACCAACTAAAGCAATGATATTTCCTGCTTTTACCTCTTCTACAGGCAATCTTTGAATACCCTTCCATACTGCTAACTGTTGTACTTTCACTTTTCTTCCAGCACGCATCAGGTAGACCTCATCTCCTCTTTTAAGAGTTCCGGAGAATATTCTTGCAGTTGCGATCTCCTGCTTTGATACCTTATCAATTATAACATTTGTAACATTTATCATTACAGGACCATTTGGATCTAAATTCACCATTGCTTGTCCTAATGGAGATTCCAAATCTCCTTTCCATATCTGCTTAATTCTATATTTCTGTGCTTCTTTCGGAGAGGGTAGATGTCTCACAACCATATCTAAAACAACTTTATGTACTGGCGCAATCTTTCTTACTAGCTCCTTTAATTTTTCCCTATCTTCTCCCGCTTCTTTATATACTTTTATTACGTCTTTGAAAGAAACACCATATTTCTTCATGTAAGGTACGGACAGAGCCCAGTGGTACTTAGCAGATCCGAATGCAACAGAACCGTCCATTACATTTACCTTCCATTTATCTTTGAATTCTGGTGGAGAATATTTCTCAATTAGTTTATTAACTTCTATCACTATTTTTCCTATTCTTTCCATAATCTTCTCAGGAGGAAGTTTCAGTTCTGTTATGGCTCTATCTGTTTTATTGATGAATAAAACAGGCTTAACATACTCTCTCAAAGCAGTCCTTAAAACTGATTCTGTTTGTGGCATTACTCCATCTACAAAATCTACAACTACTATCGCACCATCTATAGCTCTACAGGCTCTTGTAACTTGTCCTGAGAATTCAACGTGACCTGGAGTATCCACTAAATTAACTAAATAGTCTCTACTCTCGTAGTTATGAACCATAGACACTGCTGCACCATACACAGTCATCTCTCTCTCTTTCTCTGTTTCGTGCCACCATGTAAACATGGCCTCTCCAGCTAAGTCTGCAGCGAGCATACCTGCTCCTGCCAGTAAATTATCTGTTAGTGTTGTTTTCCCATGGTGTATGTGTGCTACAATCCCTATGTTTCTTATCTGCTCTGGTTTATTCATGAGTTCCAAGACTTTCTTAGTAAGATCCATGGAACAACATTAAAAATAACATTTATAAAATAGTCTCGTTGGAGTCTTGTTTAAATATCAGGATAAATACATATATCTCCCTGTCATTCCAATTAAGACCCCGAATGTATTTTATTAAATATTAAAATAAAAAGATATTTGCACGTTTCAGCGAGTTTGGATTATTACACTTCCAGGACCGGTAAATCTAAATATAACTCCCTCTCTGCTAAAGTGTGTAGTGGCTAATGCTTTTGCAGCTTTTTTTACAAAATCAATAACTCCCTTATCCTTTCCGTAAATATCTGAAAATAATTTTATATCATATCGGATATCCTGAGAGAACCCTACTATGTGTTCTTCATCGACATATACTGTTTGCCCAGGTGCTAAATCTATTCTAAGAAGACCTCCTTTCCCACTTATCCATGCACCTCCATTTCCTATCAAATTAAGCCAGGTTACATCCCCACTCACTTGGAAATAGCCGGCGTAAACTAAAGCTATTGAAGTTTGTATATCTCCATAGTGTGCTACATATTTTCCAGATTTAACAATTATACCACTTTGTACTGGAACATATATTATATCACCTGGTTCAGAATCACCTGGGCCCAAAAATAGTGTTGTTCTATCTATCGCTCTGTATCTTACAAAAAATGCAGACTCTCCACCAGCAATTTTACGTTGAGCAGCATTTAGTATTGATGTAAATAGACCCTCCTCTTTTGAGGAAGATAAGGTTAATTCTACTTCATAATTACCGCTACCCATGATAAATGCGCCAGGTTCTGCATACAACTCTTCACCTGGTTCCAAATCTATCTCTATTATTGTGTAACTAGGATCAAAACATTTTCTCCAGTTCATTGTATTTAAATAATTTTTAACTATTTTAAGAATTGCTTATGTCTAACTAATTAAAAATATAAATATAGTAATTATAATTTTATTTTATTTATGTAAGTATCCTTAAACACGAAAGAACATCATACCATAGCTAAAAAAGATAATAGTGTTGCTAATTTGATAATTTCACTTCTACTATTTCTGAGTCTACAATTTTTCGCATAATTGGAATCTTATTTGTCTCAATGTACATTGGAGAAGTTATTCTAGATCTTTTAGCATGACCCTCCAAATACAATTTGTACCCACAGAATTTACACCTATTGTTTTTACCAATGTTTACTTCGTCAACTAAAAAGCCATACCTCTTAATAACAATATTTCCACACTCTGGACAATATGTATGCTCTAGCTTGTGTCCTAGCACGTTCCCTATATATACATATGAGATACCTTCTTCTTTTGCAACTTGAGTGTGTTTTTCTAATATGTTTATAGATGTTGGTGGAATATCACTCAATTTATAATTAGGGTAGAATCTTAGAAAATGAATATTACTATTATCTCCCATAATATCATGAATACGCTTAGATAAATTCCTAGCATCTTCTAATCTATCTCCAATTTTTGGTATAACCAAATCTGTAATTTCTATGTGAACTCCCTTCTTATACAATTCTTCAAGAGCCTCCAACACTGGTTCATAATTATTTATTAGAATATATTTCTTCGCAAACCTCGGATTAGCATTTCCTTTTATATCTATCGTGATTGCGTCTAGAAATTTTGATGCAAACTCTATAGCTTCTTCCGTAAGATAACCATTGGAGACCCATGATATATAAAATCCCTCTTTTTTTGCAATTTTTGCAACTTCATAAGAATATTCCGGATAGATTGAGGGTTCGTTGTAGGTAAATGTTATTGTTATAACATCATATAATTCTTTACGACTTTTAGCAATACTCACTATTTCTTCTGGTTCCAACTTTATTCCTATCAACTGCTTTCTTTGAGATATATCCCAATTTTGGCAATATTTACACGCCCAAGAACACCCAACTGTTCCAAGGGATAATGCAGAATGTCCCGGATAAAAATGATAAAATGGTTTTTTCTCTATAGGATCTATTGCTATAGCAACGAATAGTCCCCAATTGGCAACTATAAGTTCATTATTTAAATTATACCTAACTCCACAAAATCCATGTAGGTTTTTTGTAATTTTACATTTCCTTGCACATGCTAGACAAGTTATATGATCATTTTCTCTTACATATAGTACTCCCTTCATTTTTTAGCTTTATCTTTATAACTTTAATGCTCTTAAGTTAATATTTGATATTATTGATGAAGAGGCTGTCCCAGTCAGAATAATGAAGAAGGAGAGACGACCTGATTTATGGTCGAAAAGAAGCTATTATTTTTTCTAATTCTTGTCTCTTCATGATAAAACAATCTATAACACTAGGCCCAAGCAGATATTTCTTATTCAACCATCTTAACAAGTTTTCATCTACATCCTTGTATTTAAATATTAGAGCTGATTCTATCTCGGTAGGATTTAAACTAATAGTTCCATTTACAATACCAACGTAGGATCTCACCTCAAAATATGTATTTTTCTTTGGGGAGTACGCGTACGTAGTTATATATTCTTTTGATATTTTGCTCAATTCAAGATTTAACTCCTCTTTCAACTCTCTCTTTAATGTCTCAAAATCTGTTTCCCCTTCTTCTTTAGTACCTCCTGGGTTATATATTGCATTATAACCTTCATTTGCTGCAAAGATCACATATGGCCCTTTTTTTATATTCTGGGAATATACTATAGCGAGTCCTACAGCTTCCTTTTCTATTTTATCCGGATCTATATTTTCAGCTAATAATCCAAACAATTTATATTCCATCCTCTTTCTTTTCTTTTTGATGGCCTAAAAGTTATCGCTACATGTGCCCTCCCAAAAAATATATCACCATGCTTAGAGACAATGAAATTACCGTCGTTCAGATCAATCATCTTAAGTAAGTTCTTTTTAGACATTTTAACAACACTATTGTTAAAAAACACACAAAATGTATCTATTTCCAAATCTTGTATAAACCTTTTAGCTTCTTCTCTAGATATACCTTTAATTTTGTTCTTTGTAACTACTAATGTATTTCTTCCATCAGTATAATATATAAACTTCTTAGACTCTATACGTTTACTGCTTTTAATGAAATTTATAGCAGAGCTCCATATTATACAAGGGTCTACAGACTTCTTTTTAAGTAATCTCTTCTTTATTCTCTCTTTGCAATGTTTCGTTAATATTATCACTTGTCGTTACCTATCACGACAACAACGACTTTCCTATGTCGTGGCCCGTCGAACTCTGCCAAAAACAACTCTTGCCAAGTTCCTCTAATAATTCTTCCATCTTTCACCGGAAAAATGTAAAATTGCTTGAATATACTTGATAATAAGTGAGCATCTGCATTAT